>CAZQIK010000037.1:0-8993 GCA_964593085.1 uncultured Spirochaeta sp. | reverse complement strand
AACCACTACCGGGACGCAAAACGACTTACAGCAGGCGACCGATATAGCTAGACGCATGGTAACTGAGTGGGGAATGAGCGAGATCGGCGCAGTGTCTTTTGGCAAAGAAGACGAGCCTATATTCATTGGCAAGGAAATAGCACGCCACAAAGACTACTCGGAGCATACTGCTGAGGCTATAGATGCTGAGGTGCGGCGTATCTTGGAGGATTCTTTCAAAGAGGCTACCGATATTCTGACCGATCATAGAGATCAGCTCGATATGCTTACCGAGGCACTTGTGGATCGCGAGACCCTTACGGACGTCGATGTCCGTGAGCTGCTTGGATTTCCGGCACCTGCCTATAACTACCCAAGTAATGGTGATGGGAAGACGGACCATACAGAGTCTTCTGAAACGGAGGAGCATGCACCTGTCTCAAAACCAGATAGCGTGCAAGAAGGGCAGAACAACCCCGAGTCCGATGAGGGCGCGTCGTCTGACCAAGGCGAGCAGACCTAATACAACGAGATGAAAGCCTGGTGGTTACGAGCGGCACTATTACTGTTGCTCTTTGTCTGGGCTCCACTACAGGCCCATGCGCAGCTAATTGACCCAGTTGCTACCTACGGTGGACCGGAATCTTCTCTCCCCTCGGAGCATGACCGGGCGCTTGCCGCCGTGTATAGGGACGAGGCTCGAAACCTTTTCCAGTCCGATCAAAGCAAACAAGCGCTCGAGATGATGCTCATATCGCTGCAGTACGACTCTCGTCACTCGGACGGGCACTACGAGTTAGGAACTCATTTTATTGAGCATCAATCAAGCCGCGAAATCGGAATCTTATACCTACTCAAGGCCCTGCAAAACGACTCATTTCAGTTTGGATCATATGGCGAGGCACTGTATCGGGTTGTGCGAGAGCTTCTGAATCTGGGCTATAGTGAAACGGCTTCCGCCACGCTTGAGCAATTCAGGCTGGGTGAACTGGGGCAAGCAGATTTGTATGCCGTTCGGGCGCGGCTTGCACTTGAAAAGGGTGAGCTCCGGGAGGCAGAACGACTTGCGGAGCAGGGCCTCGATAGGTTTCCCGACGACTCACGGTTCTTTACGATTCTCCTTGAACGTGGTGGGCAACCTGCCTTTCGTGAGTCGCGTTGGATAGAGCGTGAACGCAGCTCGGACAGCGATTATCTTGCCGCTCTCTTGCGATACATTGAAGTCATCGGAGATGATGGGCGGCGTCGTGCTCTCGTGGAGGACTATCTTAGCCTGGGTGGAGAGGACCCCAGGGTGTTTTTGTCTGGCATCGACGCAGGTTTGAGTATTTCCATGATGCTGTCCGGTTTTCTGGAGCGGGGTGGTGCAGAAGACTCGGTGCTGCTGCGGCATATGGCGTTTGTCCTCGTCGAACACGGGCAGGAAGACCTCATTGCAGAGTTGCTTGAACCGCTTAACCAGTATTCAGGCATGCTTTATGGGGGGTACAGCGAGAGTGGTTTCTATACTGAGGCCATTGAGTTTGTTGCGGGGCGGCCCGTGAGATATAATGCACATCCGCGCGGAGTTGCCGCAGCGCAGGTGAGTTTCGCGTTGGAGGCGGATGGACTCCCGAGTCATGTAGAGTTTCAACGAGGTGGGCGACGCATTCGAATGCGGTATGCGGACTATCCTGTGGCAGCTCAAGTTGATTTTGGTCCTGCCGCATTTGCCGCTCCACGCCAAAGCTATCTCATTATACCTGACCGCGTGCGGCGGGCTACGCTTAGGTTTCCTGAAGGGGGTGATCAGGGCTCGCCATGGCCACTACGGCTACCATTGCCCGAACCCGATGACGAGGAAGTTTGGGAGTTAGATGCTCAGCAGATACAGCAGCACAGTTACCGACTCGTGGAGTCCGATCCGGAATCTGAACGAGTCTTATCGGTTAGCGATCTCTTTAATGGAGTGCCGTTGCGGAAGGTTGTGGACGAGAGCGGAGATGGACGCATTGACTATATTCGTCTTTACGTCGACGGGGTTCTAGTACGAGCCGTTCGTGACCTGAATAGCGATGGCTTTTTCGAGCAAGTTGAGCTCTACGATGCAGGCGAGTTCGTTGCAACGGCGGTCGACGAAAATAGTTCAGGGATGTACCTTTACCTGGAGAGTATCGGTGAGAATGGCGCAGTATACTGGAATGAGACCGGAGAGCTGGTAAGGCGCTTATGGGAGGCCGACGAAGGCCGAATTATGAGCCTCGACCGTTTCCAGGCTGGTGCCCAGCCGAATGGGTTTCAGAATATTCGCGCCTGGGCGCAACGCTAACGGAGACCACTATGCCCAAGACCCATACCATTCATAACTACGGCCGTTGCAGACAGGGCTCTGCAGTGCGCGTGCTTTTGTTTGTGGCTTTGATTTCTCTGGTGCTCTCCGCGTGCCGGACAGGCCCAGATTTTGCCGCCGACCCTCAGATGCGTGCGGACAACGCTACGGCTCACCTTGAGCGTTTGGTGCAAGGTTCATATCCGACACGAACTTTTGTGCGAATAGAGGGCCTGCGGGACACAGATCTCGTAAGCGCCGAGGAGTTAGATCAATGGTGGGAGCTTGCCCTTGAGGCAACTACCGAGTCCTTGAGTACCGCGATAGATGAGGGTGCGTACAGACGAGCTGTTTCGATGTTTCGCTCCCTGGTTCTGCTTGAGGAGGAGCAGCGGGCTGGTGACCTCAATCTCGACATTCTTCACTTCTCTTGGGCCGAGCATTACTTGGAAGAGAACAACGCTCCTGCCGCGCTTAACGTGCTATTACGCATGCCGGGCTTAGAGACACTTACGGATGAGTCGCTGCAAAAGTATGCAACCTTGGCTCTCGAATATAATGATAGCCACGCACTGGGTGAGTTACTCCGGATTATAGAGCAGAGGGAGCTTGAAAACTCACTCATTGAACGCTCTCGTAGTCATCTATCCCGCGAGACCGATCCAGGCGAAATGATTGCCGGTACCGCGACGGTGTGGGTCAACAAAGGGATTCGAATTGACCGTGGGGTTGGTAGACCGGATCAAGTTATTGGAAGTGGGTTTTTCATTGACCGTCGTGGGTATCTCATAACGAATTATCATGTTATTTCCAGTGAGGTGGATCCTACGTACAGGGGATACTCGCGACTCTATGTCCGTCTGCCGGGTGCACCTGATGAGAGAATACCGGCTCGGGTCGTGGGGTATGACCGCATTTTTGACGTGGCGCTTCTCAAGGTCGAAATTGAACCAGATTATGTTTTTTCGTTGACCGATATCCGCGATCTGCGCCCCGGGGCGTCAATTTATGCTATTGGCTCGCCTGGGGGCCTCTATAACACAATTACTTCCGGTATAATTTCGGCTGGTGGAAGGCGTTTTCTTCAGATGGGTGATGCGCTTCAGGTTGATGCGCCGGTTAACCCTGGTAACTCCGGGGGCCCCCTTATTGCACCCAACGGAGACCTCATTGGCGTTGTATTTGCGGGTATTCCGCAATTCGAGGGCATCAACTTTGCTATTCCATCGTTCTGGGTGCAGTACTTTCTTCCTCAGCTCTTTGAAGAGGGCGAAGCGCAACATCCGTGGATGGGAGTCGCGGTACACGAGACCAGGAAAGGTTTTGAGGTCATGTATGTGGCTCGGCACAGTCCTGCCGATCAAGCTGGGTTACAGGTTGGCGATCTCATTACAGAGATAGAAGGGCATTCACTGCGCGAGATCAGCGAGGGACAAAGTGCGCTATTGGCGCGGGGTCCGGGGGAGCTTGTTCGCGTGTCCCTTGTGCGGGATGAGCTTGCTATGGAACGGATGCTTGTTCTTGAGGATAGACCGTTCAGCCCGCTGGCAGATGCGTTTGATCGGTCCGCGGCACATGAGCTGTTTCCCGCGCTTTTTGGTATGGAGGCCCGTGAAGTTGGCCAATTTCCTTGGCAGAGCAACTATGTGGTGAGTCGAGTATATCCAGGAAGTATCGCCGACGAGACCGGTCTTTCGGCTAACGACCCGTTTTCCTTACGTAATTTCGATGTAGACGACGAGTACCGAGTTGCGTTCCTGCAGATCATTGTGCGGAAAAGGAAGGCTGGCTTTCTTGAGAGCGGAGTACAGCTGGCATCGTTACTAGAGATTGACAATTTTCTGTAAGCTACCGTTCACTTCTGTTGTTTTTTTCATTTTGCGGTTATACTACCAACTAGGAAAGTCATGAGCGAAAATATCAAAGTGTTAAGCCCCGAAGGTGTGGTCGGTATCGAGTCATGCAACGACTTGCGAGTGCAGTTGCTCCAGGCTTTCGATACCGCTGACACGGTCTTACTCAATTTTGGGCATATCGAACGCGTGGACCTCTCATTCGTGCAAGTTATATATGCGGCTGTTCGTGAAGCGCGCATACGCGGCATTGGGTTTCGCTTGAATGGAGAAGTGTCCAAAGAGGTGGGTGAGTACCTGGTAGCCGGAGGCTTCTGTAAAGAAGCGCCCACCCAGGCTCGCGAACTCGAGAACAATCTTGTAGAACTTCAGGATACGTAAAAAATGCTGGATAAATTTCAAGAGAGCTTCCGTGAAGAAGCCTACGAGCTGCTGAACGATCTTGAGCGCATTCTGCTTAACTTAGAAGATCACCCTGAAAGCCCCGAGGATATTGCTGCCGTTTTTCGCGTCATGCATACCGTAAAAGGTTCGGCCGGGATGTTTGGCTTCACTGAGATCGCTCGGTTTGCACATGAGGTAGAGTCCACACTCGATGCGGTTCGAAACGGGAAGATTCCGGTCAATCGCGAACTTGTGAGTCTCACCCTTAACGCACGCGATCATATTCGGGAGATGCTCGAGGAACCAGCCTCAGCAGGCGGACAGTTTACCGTTGCTTCCGACAAACTCATTGAACAATTCCGGAGCCATGTTGCTCAAGCAGGTGCTGCTCCGGTTGCAGCTGCAGTGCCCACCGAGCTTGCGGCTCCTCTCGAAGAGCTCACCGGTCACGGAGACAGCGCCCCCGCTAGCGGAGCCTCAGCAAGCGTAGAAGCTACGCAGGCTGATACACGTGATCATGCCCACCCGGTAACCTACAGAATTGCGTTCAAACCTGGAGAACGTATTTTCCTTAATGGAACCAACCCGGTTCTACTCCTCAGTGAATTGGCCGAGATGGGAGAACTGAGCGTAATTGCGTACACAGACGACATTCAGCCCTTAGGGCGTCTTGAGCCAGAGAATTGTTATGTTGCCTGGGATTTACTGCTCACCACAAAAAAGGGGCGAACAGCGGTTCGCGACGTCTTCATGTTTGTTGAGGACGACAGTGAGCTGTTGGTCGAACTCATCGATGAACCGGAAGGGGACGAACAGGATCATGAGTATCGTCGATTAGGTCAAATACTGGTCGACAGGGGTTTTGCGCAGGCCGGGCAGGTTGAGTCAATTGCCGTACGGCAACGGCGGCTCGGCGAGATGTTGGTTGAGGAAGGAGTTGATTCACGTCGTGTTGAAGCTGCCTTGGCTGAACAAGAACATGTTGAGCGTTCACGGAAGAAGCTGCAAAATGAACTGAGCTCTTCAAGCGTCAGGGTAAGCAGTGAGAAACTTGATGATCTGGTAGACCTGGTTGGAGAGTTAGTAACGTTGCAAGCCCGACTCGTGCAAACGGCTGTCCAAGTCGGTCACTCGGGATTGACGCTGGTGTCCGAGAACTTTGACCGGCTGACTACCGAGTTGCGTGACAACACTATGAGTCTGAGAATGGTCCCAATAGGTACGACCTTTAGTAAGTTTAAGCGTCTGGTTCGTGATCTATCGCATGAGCTGGGAAAGCAGGTAGAGATCCATACTGTTGGAGCTGAAACAGAGCTAGATAAATCGGTTATCGATAGACTCAACGATCCGCTCGTTCACCTTATTCGTAACTCCATGGATCATGGTATTGAAAAACCTGACGAACGTTTGACGGCAGGTAAATCAACTGAAGCGGAAATTCGTCTTAAGGCCGAGCACTCCGGTGCCAATGTCGTGATCACCGTCCAAGATGACGGGGCGGGGCTCGACCGGGAGCGAATACGAGCTCGCGCCGTAGAACGTCGCATTATAACTCCAGAGCAGGAGCTCAGTGAATCGGAAATCGACGAGTTATTATTTGCACCGGGATTCAGCACATCAGAGAATGTAACGAGTGTGTCTGGTCGTGGAGTTGGTATGGATGTTGTCCGCCGCGAAATTGAGGGGCTTGGTGGGACGGTAGCCATTCATAGCGTGCCAGGAGAAGGCACCTCAGTCGAGCTTGCTATTCCACTGACGCTGGCGATTATTGAAGGACTGCTGGTACAGGTTGGGGAAGCAATGTATGTTTTCCCATTATCCGCAGTAGGAGAGTGCATCGAGCTCAATAACCAGGAGCGAAAAGATAACGGTAAGCGGCATTTTGTATCCAACCGGGGAGAGGTACTACCCTACGTGGTGCTCCGTGATGTTTTTAAGGCCACTGGCAATGAGCCGGAAATTGAACAGATTGTTGTTGTGAGTTCGCAGGGCGAAGATATAGGGTTTGTCGTAGATGAAGTCATAGGCGACCACCAAACTGTCATTAAAAATCTTGGACGTATGTATCGCCATATAGAAGGAATTTCGGGTGCCACCATTTTAGGGGACGGTTCTGTTGCCCTTATTCTGGATGTTCAGAAGTTGTGCAGTCTTGCAAAACGCGAGCATCAATTTACACATTAGGGAGCTATGTCGCCGCATCATGAGTATTACCGAGGAAAGAACGCCCGCAGATCCCGCTTCAAAACAGGGGTTGACCAAAGCGCAGTTTCAGGAACTTGCGCGTTTCATTGAAGGCGAGCTTGGCATTCGCATGCCGGACTCCAAGAAAATTATGCTCGAGTCTCGTTTGCAGAAACGTGTGCGCACCTTGAAGTACAGTGGTTTTGAACAGTATCTCAACTACGTTTTTCGTGACGCCCAAGGGAAAAACGAACTGTTGCACATGATCGACGCGGTAACCACCAACAAGACAGACTTCTTTCGAGAAAAAGATCATTTTGATTATATGACTCAGCGTCTATTGCCGGAACGCTTCGTTTCGTCGGGTTGGGGGTCGCAGGGCCCGTTGCGGGTTTGGAGTACCGCAAGTTCGAGCGGTGAAGAACCTTATACGTTAGCCATGGTGCTGGAAGACTTTCGCGCAACGCAACGTAACTTTGAGTATGTCATTCTTGCTACGGATCTCTCAACTGCAATGCTTGAACGAGGAACTCGGGCTGTATATACAGCAGATCGTATTATACCAATTCCAGAACCGCTGAAGAAAAAGTATTTATTGCGCAGCCGGGACCGCGAACAACAGGTGGTACGCATTAAGAAAGAACTCCGGGACCGCGTGCGCTTCCATAGACTAAACCTCATGGCGGATGACTTTGGAATTCACAATTCTTTTGAGATCATTTTTTGTCGCAACGTCATCATCTATTTTGATAGAAACAATCAAGCAAAGCTTCTTCGCAAACTCTACAACCACCTAGTACCGGGAGGTTATCTATTTTTAGGCCATAGCGAAACCTTAGCAGGAATAGACCTACCGTTGTCGTCGGTTGCGCCGACGGTTTATAGGAAACCTGAATAGACCGTTGCGGAATTACTGGCACAGCATTTACAGCACAAAAAGAGGACGGTCAAGATGAGCGACGCACCAATGAAAAGATCCAATGCTATCAAGGTCATGATAGTTGATGACTCGGCAGTTGTGCGGGAGACGCTCAAAGCGGTGTTGAGTGAGGCGCCCGACATCGAGGTTGTCGCGGTGGCAAGTGATCCTCTTGTTGCAGCTTAGAAGTTGCGGACTATTATTCCTGATGTCATTACGCTGGACATTGAGATGCCACGGATGGATGGTCTAAGTTTTTTACAAAAACTTATGCAACAGCACCCTTTGCCGGTGGTAATTTGCTCATCACAGGCCGGTGACGGCTCCCAGAACGCGCTGCGAGCCTTGGAGTATGGTGCAATTGATATTATTCAGAAACCAAAGGTTGGTACCAGGAACTTCCTGGAAGAGTCTCGAGTTCAGATCTGTGATGTTGTACGTGCTGCTCATTTGGCGCAGGTGCGAAAAGTTGATCCAAAGGCCGAGATCCATACACCTGCTCCAAAACTCACAGCTGATGCTGTGCTCTCGGGGGCCACGAGAAACGGCGTAGTTGAGACTACGGAACAGATTGTTGTGGTGGGTGCGTCAACCGGCGGAACCGAGGCGCTGCGATCTTTTCTTGAAGTGCTCCCGGGTGACGCCCCTGCAATTGTGATTGTGCAGCACATGCCGGAAAACTTTACTGCGGCATTTTCCAAACGTCTTGATACCTTGTGCGCCATGACCGTTAAGGAAGCCGAGAACAACGATACGGTTGTCCAGGGACGTGCCCTTATTGCCCCCGGCAATAAACATGCGTTACTTAAGCGAAGCGGTGCGCGCTACTATGTTGAGGTTCGTGACGGGCCGCTGGTAAGCAGGCACCGTCCGTCTGTCGATGTGCTGTTTCGTTCTGCGGCGCGTTATGCGGGTAAGAATGCTCTCGGGGTAATTATGACCGGCATGGGAGATGACGGAGCTCGTGGAATGGCTGAAATGAAAGAGGCTGGTTCCTACAACATAGCGCAGGATGAACAAAGTTGTGTGGTGTTTGGAATGCCGAACGAAGCAATTAAGCGCGGTGGAGTTGACAAAGTTCTACCGCTGAGTGGAATAGCGCCGCACGTAATCTCGGTTGTTACAAAGCGGCGTTAAGGTGAAGTCGTGTCCGAAGTGAGTGGACTGAGCCCGGAGTTAGGTTCACCCGAAGAAGATCTTCGAATACTGATCGTTGAGGACGAGCGGTTGGTTGCGGTAGACATTAAACATCGTCTTCAACGACTAGGCTACTCGGTTATAGGCGTAGTTGCCGACGGAGCTGGAGCAGTTTCCGCTACCAAGAAGCTGTCTCCTTGTCTTGTACTCATGGACATTGGCCTGCAGG
>CAZQIK010000036.1:0-9205 GCA_964593085.1 uncultured Spirochaeta sp. | reverse complement strand
AAGGGTCTTGTTTACGCCCGCTGTGGGATAGACACCGAACAGTCGTTTAAGAGCGTCGGCGGTGTCGGACTGTATCCCGGTCTTTTCCGCAAAAGAATGAAGGAACTCTTTCATCTCGTCGTCGTTTTCCGAATATAAGGCAGAGCAGAACGCGGCCCTGTAGAGGCCAAGATCCAGAAGCTCCATGGTACCGAGCTTAGCATACTTTTTCATTGCAGCCCGGTCGACAATAGCGGCATCACCCTGATATCCGATTGTGAACACAAACTCTTCTCTACGCATTACCATCCCCCGAAAACGAAACAGGGGAAGCCAGCGACTTCCCCTGAAACTTTTATGCCTTTTTGTGTCGTGAGTGGAGCTGAACGGCTTACATCATGCCGCCCATTCCTCCCATGCCGCCCATTCCACCCATGCCAGCGCCACCAGCACCGGCTCCGCCGTCATCTTGATCGGGGAGATCGGTAATAATGCACTCGGTAGTAAGTAGGAGGCCGGAGATAGATACTGCATTCTGAAGTGCAGATCGAGCAACTTTAGCTGGATCAATGATACCAGCCTTGACCAGGTTAACCCATTCCATCTTTGATGCATCGAAACCAATGCCTTTCTTCTCGTTCTTTGCTCGCTCAGCAATGATCGAGCCGTCCAGACCGGCGTTAGTTGCTATCTGGCGGATTGGCTCCTCAAGAGCTCGGGTGACAATCTTAAACCCAACCAGTTCATCTTGGCTCATTGACGACGTGTCGGCCTTTTCCAGTGCTTCAATTATCTGGACCAAGGTTACACCACCACCCGGGATGATGCCTTCTTCAATTGCGGCGCGGGTAGCAGAGAGTGCATCTTCAACTCTGTGCTTCTTCTCTTTGAGCTCAACCTCGGTAGCAGCACCCACATTAATGACCGCAACACCACCGGCAAGTTTAGCAAGCCGTTCCTGCAGCTTCTCGGCGTCGTAGTCCGAGGTGGTGTCCTCGATCTGGGCTTTAATCTGACCAATGCGTTCCTTGATGTCTTGCTGCTTACCAGCGCCGTTGATGATAGTGGTGTTTTCTTTGTTCACCTTCACCGACTGGGCGGTACCGAGCTGGCTAATGTCGGTAGTCTCAAGCTTTAGACCAAGCTCTTCCGAAATAACCTGTCCACCTGTGAGAATTGCAATATCTTCGAGCATGGCCTTGCGACGGTCACCAAAACCCGGAGCCTTCACGGCGCAGGCGTTCAACGTTCCGCGAAGCGCGTTGACGACCAGAGTTGCAAGGGCCTCACCCTCAATGTCTTCAGCAATAATCAAGATTGGCTTGGATGCCTGAGCAACCTTCTCCAAAATGGGAAGCAGATCCTTCATGCTCGAGATCTTTTTGTCATGGATCAGAATGTATGGATTCTCAAACAGGGTCGTCATGTTATCGCGATTCGTAGCAAAGTACGGTGATACATATCCCCGATCAAACTGCATACCCTCAACAAAGTCGGTAGTAGTCTCAATAGTCTTGGACTCTTCAACGGTTATAACACCGTCCTTACCAACTTTCTCCATAGCCGAAGCAATCTCGTTACCAATCTCCATATCGTTGTTGGCCGAGATAGAAGCGACCTGTGCAATCTCTTCCTTGTCCTTAATGGTCTTGGCCATCTTGGCGATTTCGTCTATTGAGATTGTAACCGCCTTATCCATTCCATGCTTGAGGTACATGGGGTTGATACCGGCAGCAACGCTCTTGAGCCCTTCCTTAACCATGCTGTAAGCAAGAACGGTCGCGGTAGTTGTTCCATCACCGGCTACATCGTTGGTCTTGGTCGCAACCTCTTTAAGAAGCTGAGCACCCATGTTTTCATAAGGATCTTCGAGTTCGATCTCTTTTGCAACCGAGACACCGTCTTTGGTAACGGTGGGTGCACCGAACTTCTTGTCCAGCAGGACGTTGCGTCCCTTGGGGCCAAGAGTAACCTTAACTGCGTTTGAGAGTTTCTCAACGCCTCGTAACAGCGCGCGCCGCGCTTCTTCGTCAAACTTAAGTTGTTTCGCCATATTTCTCCCTCTTTAACCTGACTGTTGGTTTTCTTTTGCGAACAAAGATAATTCTGTGGACTAACAACAGATAACATACTAAGGAATTGCCGCTTCATCAATAGGTATTTTTTCAACTTTGCATGATAAGCTTCACTCGTAGACACGTATGCCGAATTCCCACAACGTCGAGTAACGTGCTAAAAGGTCACTATGCCGCAGCACTCGGAAATTACAGTCCTAATAACTCCCAACATACCAAACCCTGCTGATGCTGGCCGTGTGCTGGCGCGGCTACTCACCTTTTTGGGATCCGCTGAATTCTGGGGTCGAGGCCCTTTGGTTTGGAACCTGTCGGAAGCTGAACTGCAGGCCTCCGGCCTTGCCAGTGCTTTTAGAGCACGGATAACCGCCGGTGACCAGCTTGCATCGGCAGGTTATAGTAAAATGCCCCATTCACTCCTCACCATGGAGGAACTTGCCCGCGAGCTGGGAACCCATAGCGACTCACCGGATAAAGGGCGCCCCGCGGTGATTGAGTCCGACGCGCGGCTGGTGAGCAGGGCCCGCTGTGCAGTAATCCCACCGTGGTGTGATGCCGAGCGCAGAGAGGCGGAAGTCGCTTACCGAGCACTTGATGTTCCGCTTGTACTGGGCAAGCGACAAATCCGTAAGGGTGAACAGCTTGTCGGATACAGACACGGCATTCTGACAACGGCTCCGCTTCGGCGTTTTGTAGCACCCGGTGGCGGCGAACGATCAAAACCCCGGCGGTTACGCCAAATTGGCCGCAACCTGTGTCGCACTGCGGCCCGCCGCGGACACTACCTCGTGCTGCACGCATGTATCACTGACGAAGAGAGTGCGGAGCTCCTGATACAGTTTTTCCGCGAAACAGGCGCTTCTGCAAAGTTTCGGTCACGGATACGACTTGTCGACCTACGCCTTCCCTACACCGTCGAACCTAAAGTCGAACCCAAAGCTGAACTCAACCCCGAACGAAGCATTACTCCGCTGCACGCGCAGGTAGGAGACCCACTGGCGCCCGCTCGACTCTACCGAGTTCTTGCGCTCCGTGAGCCTCGGTCGCCGCTCAACGTCCTTGATACCTGGTTGAGCGTAGCAAGAATACCGGACAGCCAATCTGAGAACAGCATAGCCCGCTCCCAAAAGACTGCAAATTCATTAAGCCGTTATCACGTAGTCGCGAGCATGCAGGGTGAGTCATCTCTGAGTGAAGGCGAACTTGAACTTCGTTGCACCGAAGGAGCGCCATCCGAAGTTAGGGTTTCCGGGGAGACCGTGCTATACGGGATACGCCCTATTGCCGAGTTTTCCATGGGGTCGCAGGGAATCGCACTTGAAGCACGCGGTGTGGTGTCGATCGAGTCGGAGTTTGCTCGCGGCTTGGCCGCGAGATTTGCGTTTGCACATGATGATCTCGCAACGTCGCGGCTCAGTATTCGATATCTTTTTTTTGAAGGGGCGCCGGAGCTTTTTATTGAACTGGAGTTTGACTTTCAAGCTCCTGCCGGATTTGCCGGGGAACACAACTTTACGTGTTTTTCGTTCCGGGCTCCATCCGGCGCTGTGGTCTACGCCACTCATCCTCTGCAAGAACAGTCTGAAATCATGCTCATGAATTCTTTTCCACAGTATGGAATAGCTGGATCACTACGAGTTGAAAAAGGCAACGCTGCATTGGATATCGGTGCCTTAGCTCCAGTCTCCAACGGCGCCTCCGCGGTTCTCTACAAGGCTGATTCACGGCTTAGCTTGGGCCCGAGCTATGGCCCCGCCCAAACCACGCTTGTGGATGGGCTGTTTGACCGGCGCGTACTGATCTTTAGTGCTACACGCCCGGGACACAGCGCATCAAGAACTGTATCAGCCTCGATTCGCTCTCAGCTTTACGATCCAATCTGTTTTGTAAGCTAAGCTTATCTACAGATCACCCGCCAGTTACTCATGAGCGCGAAATGTTATACGTCCGCTTATCATGCGCATTGGATGCTGTGCTCCTGTCGGTAAAAACAGCAAAGCCCCATCACTATCGAGTCCAAGTAATGTACCGTTGAATCGAGGGCCTTCCGGAGCGGATGAGGTAGCTATAGTAATCTGCTGGCCAAGCCCAAGCAGTCGCTTCTCAATTTTTGACGGGATATTCTGCCCACAGAGACCCGCAGATAAGCGGCGCAACACCTGAGGTAGCAATGCACGAGGATTGATGCGTACACCAGCGGCGCTGAACAGCGATGCGGCCGTCTTTTCTATGGGTTCAGGGAAGGATGTCTGAAGGCAGTTTACTCCGAAACCTGCCAGTACCAGCCCGGCTCGAGCGCGACATAATACCCCGGCAACCTTGCGCCCACCAATAAAGACATCATTCGGCCATTTGATTTCAGCCTTCACCTGAACACTTGCATCCACATCGTCGGCTGCATCCACCTCTTCGGCAACTATGCCTTCAACCGCCTCGGCTACCGCTAAACCCGTTATGAGGGGCAACAGCAGCGGTTCCACCGGCGCGCAGCCGGTAGAGCCTTTTCCCTCCGGCGATAGCACGACCGTAGCAAGCAAGGAGCTACCCTGTTCCGCATCCCAAACCGAGGCCTCGCCGCGACCCCTGCCAGCAGTTTGATACTCACAAACCACAACCGTACCGTGTCCTGCCCCCTTGCGAATGAGACGTTCCGCCTCCAGCATCGTTGAGTCGAGTTGCGCATAGGTGTAGATGGGAGCATTTCCAAGGGGATTGTATATTCTTTCTTTTTTCACGGACTTAGGTAACTCCGATTTAGCGAACATCAGCCTGGGGGCTACCGTTCAATTTTTGACTCCACGATACGTCCGGAGACGCGGTCAAGCGAGTAAACCACCGCCGTTTTTTTCTCAGTAATTGCAAGTTGAGCCCGGCAGATCGTAACTTTCACACCCGGATAGATCGTTCCGGGAACTCGCACCTCTGCTGACTCATTGCGATCCAGTCTATCAATCATGCCAGCCATTTTGTTTGAGAGCTCCCGTGCGCGCGTTTCAAAAGCCCTAATCTGTGCGGCAAGCTTCTGCTGTGGATGGTCTGAAAACTGAACCCGCAGCGCCTGCACACGCGTCATAAGCTGTTGATGTTGCTCCTGCATCTGAGAAAGCATGCGTTCAACAATGAAGTCGACGCCACACACTATGGTTGTTGGGATTTCCGCAGAGTTTCCAACTTGGTGGGCGGTAACCCCTTCAACAGCACGAATCTCAGAACCAACAATCTTTCCCGTGTCACCCATAACTACCCGGTCAAGTGCCGCGATCTTAGAGTTTACAACGCTGTTCTTGATATAGATCGAGGACTTCGACTCTACAAGACAGTTCTCAATGAATTTTGCAGTTATCTTTTTGACTGCGCGGACGGTTGCGTTCCCACGACCAATAATCCCCTCAGACGCCAGAATCTCGCCGCGAGCAAAAATTTCGTGGGCATCTACTGTTGCCTTTGCATGAATACTGCCACCAACCCAGATGCGAAATCCGTCCTTTACCTCGCCAGCAAGAACTAAATTGCCCGGGAAATTGATATTTCCTGTTCGGTATCCGACCTCTCCGGAGATCTCAAGTGTTTCTTCAATCGAGAATACCTTGCCCCGCACCTGAAACTGTCCGCTCTTCAACGCATACACTTCGTTGTCACGAACTTCTATGTTCTTGCCCGGCTCTAGCTTCAGAACGGCAGCCACGGGTCGTTTGAGTTGCTTGTTGTTCACCCCAAGACCGTCGGTGCCGATCATCTCCTGCTCAACCCGTCCGAGTTCCTCACCACGTCGAACAATGACGTACGGGCTTATGGCTTTGTAGTCAACCCGAGACCGAGACGCAGAATCCATTTCCGCTTGTCTATGCACATCCGAGGTGGCGGCAGGTAGGCTTTCACGAGCGGCAGCCGCGAAACGATCCATGAGGATAATCCGTTCGGGTAGATCGGGCTCAGGAGCCGAACCTCGTGCAATTGTGAGGTCCGCAATTCTCCGCTTCTCGTCGGTGCATGCAGCAATTGCGTCTTGTATAACGTCCCATAGTACGCCGTTTGTTACCCCAGCTTCACTAAGGCGGTGCTCGACATACTCCACCGATAAAGGACGCCCCTCTCCTCGCGCAGGAATAAACTCGGCGGTAGCACTAAGAGAATCTGAGGCAACTTCTACCTGTATTAGGGCATCGCTACTTGGCTCAACCGACATGAATATTCATCACCCTCTTCGAATATTATCGTCAGACCGTACCACGCGCTTGACAAAATCCGGCTTCCACGCAAATTTATACGCTCATATCGAATAACCATTCAGGGGCGGCGCGTGAAGGGACGAAACGAGCGACTGCAGAGCATAAAAAAGATTATTCGAGACCACCGTATCACAAGTCAGGATGAACTTCTTGACCACCTTCAAGGCATGGGTTTCAAGATTACCCAAGCAACGCTATCGCGCGACCTGAAACTCCTGCAGGTTGGCAAGATTTCCCGAGGTGGTGACGGGTATCACTACACACTGCCAAGTGAGGAAGAACTCCGCGAGTCTGAGGCGAACTTCAATAAAGACCTGCAACGAGGATATGTGTCGCTCGAGTTCTCCAGCAACATCGGAGTTATGCGCACTCTGACAGGACACGCCGACAGCGTAGCTATTGCGCTTGACAACCTTTTTACTCGGTATGTTATAGGTACAATTGCTGGAGACGATACGGTTATCATTGTTTTGCGTGCCGAGTCCGATGCCGTACTGCTACAAAACAAACTACGGGAGAGCATTCCCGGAATAGAGGATTAGGTATGAAGGTGTGTGTTCTTGGTGCAACCGGTTATGCCGGAGCTTCCTTGCTTCGAATTCTTGCCGAACACTCCGAGATAGACGAAATTCTGGCTGTGTCCGGATCGGTTCAAGGGACAAAGGTCCTGGATCATGACCCGGCACTGACTCCACGTATAGTTGAGAAAATGCAGCCCACTAATGCTCGGTTCGTAGATACAACGTACGCGGCTGGCGCCAACTGTGATGCTGTATTTTCGGCACTACCTCACCTTGAGTCGGCTAAGATATGTGAGCCCTTTTTTGGACGCAGTGTAGTCCTGGATCTCTCAGCAGATCTCCGTATACAAGATCCAGCGCATTTTGAGGCGTCATATGCGACGGCACCTCCGCGACCGGATCTTCTTGGTACGGCGGTATACGGACTCTCGGAGATTTACCATGAACAGATCAAGTCTGCCGACATCATAGCGGTTCCCGGCTGCTACCCAACAGCTACACTGTTGCCTCTGATTCCTCCTGCGGCTGCAGGACTTGTGCGGGGTACCGCCGTGGTCAACGCACTATCAGGAATTTCCGGTGCTGGCCGAAAAGCCAAAACAGAGCTCCTGTACGTCGAACGCACCGAGAACCTTGCGCCGTATCTGCCGGGAGCAACCCACCGCCATTGGGGCGAAATCAAACAGGGTCTTGACCGCAGCGGCACCGAACTCGATTTAGTGTTCACACCGCACATGGTACCGCTCAAGCAAGGAATGCTTATCACAACCGTGATTGATCTCAGTCCGGGCTCGTCCGCAGATGCCGTACGAGATAGCCTGGAGCAAACCTATGCCGGAAGCCCGTGTGTACAGCTACTCAGCCACAGCTTGCCGGAAACACGCATGGTGAGGGGGACCAATCGGTGTGTGATTGCGCTACAAGAGGATCGTGGCAGGCTCATGCTCTTTTCAGCCATTGATAATCTAATAAAAGGGGCTGCCGGGCAGGCGGTACAGAACATGAACATTCGCTTTGGCTTTCCCGAAACATGCGGACTACCACTATCCGGCGATGTATGAGAAACGTCCAACCAGGCACCTCGCATGTGGGTCTAAAACCACGAGAGTAGCATAGATGAACCCACGGAATACGAACCAGCGGAATACGGTTGTAGTAAAAATTGGCGGTCGTGCCGTCGAGACTGAGCTCATCAGAGACCTGACTCACGAGATTGCCGAACTGGCGCCGCAAGTCCAGCTAATTGTAGTTCACGGTGGCGGGGCAGAAGTCACGCGGGTGTCTCAACTCTTCGGTATTGAGGCACGTTTCGAGGCTGGAATCCGCATGACAAGCAATCTGGAAATGCAGGTCGTCGATATGATTCTTGCTGGCAAGATGAACAAGGCATTGGTGCGGATGCTCCTGAGGAGTGGGGCGCGTCCGGTCGGCTTCTGCGGGGCAGATGCCGCTACCGTTGTTGGAATACCTGTAACCGACGCAACTGGACGAATAACTGCAACCGGAAGAATTGAGAGAATTGAAACAGGACTCATGAATCTCTTGCTCGAAGCGGGCTACCTTCCGGTGATTGCGTCAAGCGCGACTACCAGTGAAGGGTTGCCGCTGAATATCAACGCAGACGACGTGGCTTTTGCGGTGGCGGGTGCAATACAGGCTAACCACTTAGTGTTTCTTTCCGATATTCCTGGTATTCTCAAGCACGAGCAGGTGCTCCGAACCGTAACGCCACTCGATATTGAGCATGAGATTCAATCCGGCGTTATTGCTGGCGGGATGATTCCTAAGACACGGTCTGCCGAGGCAGCGCTTGCAGCGGGAGTCGGTTCAGTAGTCATTGGTCGCTACTCCACCACGGGAGACCTTAAACGCCTATTGAGAAATGAAATCGGCACTTGTATCAGCACGTAAGCCGATCAATTGTTCGACCATACATAACGTGGTTCCCACGCGAGCGGAACCACATATTTTTTGAGGAGATATATTATGAGCGGCACATCAATCAAGAAAATCGTACTCGCCTACTCGGGCGGGCTGGATACCTCCATTATTATTCCCTGGCTCAAGGAGAACTACGACGGGGCGGAGATAATCGGGGTTTGTACAAATGTCGGACAGGATGAAGACTGGGACGCAATGGAAGAAAAAGCGCTTGCCTCCGGTGCCTCCAAACTACATATACTCGATGTACGCGAGGAGTTTGCCCGTGACTTCCTCTGGCCGATGCTACGCGCCGGGGCGGTTTACGAAACCAAGTATCTGCTTGGCACCTCTATTGCTCGCCCGCTACAGGCCAAACATCAGGTTGAGGTAGCCCTTAAAGAAGGCGCCGATGCGGTAGCGCATGGCTGTACAGGCAAGGGTAACGACCAGGTGCGGTTTGAACTGACCTACAAGGCCC
>CAZQIK010000035.1:0-9229 GCA_964593085.1 uncultured Spirochaeta sp. | reverse complement strand
AGCAGCTACCCACACGCAGGCCGCGCTGGCGTCCAACTGCGCTGTGAACACGCTGCGTATTCCCCATTGCGGCATGCCGGGGGCTGTGCGCAACCGCGGAGTTGAGGTTGCTCGTGGTGAGTACATCGCCTTTCTGGACTCTGACGACCTCTGGCTTTCCAGCAAGCTCGCCGCTCAGCTTGCGCTGCACCATGCCCGGCCACACCTCGCACTGTCCCACACTCGTGAGCACTGGTTGCGTGGGAAACGGATCATTAAGCAGACTGCGGATGAGTATCCGAAACAGGGCGATGTTTTCACGGCGGCCTTACAAAAATGCATGATCGGCCCCTCAACCGCCATGCTCAAGCGCAACGTATTTGAGCAGATCGGCGGGTTTCGTGAGGACATACAGGTGGCGGAGGACTACGAGTTGTGGCTGCGGCTCACAGCCACCCACGAGGTAGGCTTTCTCTCTGAACCGCTCATTGTCAAGCGCGCCGGGCACTCTGGAGCAGAGGGAGAGCAGCTCTCGGAGCGATACGGACGCATTGAGTTTTTCAGGCTTCGGGCGCTGGGGGCCTTCCTGAACGGGGCGCTGCTACTGCCTGAGCGGCTCCGCTTAGCACACGAAACCTGGCGGGACAAATGCCTGATCTACGCTGCCGGTAGAGCCAAGCGCAACTACCCAGATGAAGCGGCCGCTTTCGTATTGCTTGCCGAGCAGCCGCCCGGCCCCGGCGACCCGCTACCGCAAACGCTCGAGCTCTTCGCGCAAGACACCTACTAAGTCCGGCCTGCCAGCTGCATAACGCAGAATGGCCCGCAGATAGCCCGCCGGGCTGCCGGTGTCCAGGCGCTCACCGTCTATGCGGGCAAACACCACCTTACCTGCCTGCATGAGCTTGTTTAGCGCGTAGGTGTGGAAGTACTCGGGCAGGCCCTCAACCGCGCATGCGGCTGGCGGCAGTGCCCGCTCCTCGGCCGATGCGCCAGCCGCGGCCAAGTGTGCATCCCAGCCCTCACGCAGCAAGGGAAAGAGCTCCGGAGTATACAGGTAACGGCCCAAAGATGCCTCACGGCTTGGTTCACTGCCGGGAGCTGGCTTCTCTACGATCCCATCCACGTGCACACCGTCGGCGGCCAAGGACAGCACCCCGTAGCGTTCCAGGTTAGGCGGGTCGTGCATTGTCGCCAACACACTGCAGCCGCTCGCCGTGTATGCATCAACTAAGAGCTTGGCAACAGGAGTGCCGCCGCGCTGCAGATCGTCGGGGTAGGCAACAACAAAAGGGGAGTCCCCTACAAACGACTCGGCCAAGAGGAGCGCGTGTCCGGTGCCCATCATCTTCCGTTGCCGAACAAACTGAATCTCGGCATTTGGCGGTTGAATTGCCTCAAGCTTGGCCTGCGCACCTTCCGCACGAAAGACTGACTCAAGCTCTACCTCGCGGTCAAAGTAGTCCTCTAAGGCCTGCTTACGCCGTGAGCTGATAATAAGAATTTCGCGGATACCGGCCCCAAGGAACTCCTCTATAACAAATTCTATGGCCGGACGGTCAATAAGCGGAAGTAGTTCCTTGGGAACAGTCTTAGTTGCTGGCAGGAAGCGTGTTCCATAACCGGCCGCAACAATAACACCTTTCATGCGCTGACTATACCCGCCAGCCCCACAGGACGCAAGCAGTCCAGCACCAAGCCCGTGCCTCACCGGTGGCCTCCGACGTAGTTTTTCAAAAACCTACATTTCCCACCCATATTTATGGCCATAAATATGGGTGGGAATATGGGTCCGAATTCGTTAAATGTTTGTGTCGCTATCGCGACCCAAAGCGACCCTTTGCGCGGTAGGGGGCTCCAAGGCCGCGCCCCGTCGCGCCTTCGCAGCACACTGGCCCCACCCTGGACAAGCACCACTGGCTGCGATATCTTCAAGCCATGACATCAAAGCTTGTTCAAACTCCCATTATCGCCCGGGCTGTTGCGGTGGGTGTTGCGGTGGCTGCCGCATCCCTCCTTTTCTTTGGCTGCAATGCGCAACAAGAGCTGCATTTGCGAGACGACGGTTCGGGTACCACCGAGCTGCGCATGGAGGTGCATGAGGTCCTGGTGCGGTATCTGGCCGACCTGCAGGGGCTCTTTGATGTTGACCCGTCCGAGACGCCGATATTTGACGTAGAGGAAATAACAGAGGTTTTTGCCGCAAACGACGCGCTGAAACTTGTTTCTGCTGAGACTCCGCAGAACAATGTGCTTCAGTTGCAGCTCAGCTTCACTGATGTAGCACGTATTGCTGCTGCCCAAGACGGGAGTAACAACGATCTCCTGGGCTTGGAGCAAAACGGACAGGAACAGACTCTCCACATTTACCTCAACCCAGGTACGGTGCGCGGGCTGCTTGCCCTTACGCCAATTAGCGAAGTTGCCGAGTTTCTCTTGCCACCAAGAGGAGAAGAAATGAGCCGTGATGAGTACGTCGAATACATCGTCTGGGCTCTTGAAGAGTACGAAAGTGCGGCTGTGCTGCGGAGGATAGTATCCGAGGCGGCAATTGAGCTGCGCGTGACTGTTGAGGGCCAGCTCGTTTCCCAACAGGGTGGCCAGCGCGAAGGCGACTCGGTCGTTTTTCAAATACCGGTGGTTGAGCTTTTAACAATTCAAGAACCTCTCAGATATAGTCTTAGTTACCGTTGACGGTTTTTCATTTAGCTCTCTATACTTAACGAAGTGGCACGTAAACTGCTCATTGAGCCAAGTACACTTTTTAAGGTTCTCTCCGGCGACCGCATGAGAATAATTGATGCACGGGGTCGTGCGGCCTACGAACGCGATCACATTCCTGAAGCGGTGTGTCTTGCGCCATCGGACTTGGACGACAGTGTCACCCTTTCCAACGGAGAAGAAGTTCCCAACATGCTGCTAGATGAGCAGCGTGCGTGCGAGCTTTTTCAGAGCGCGGGAATAGATGCTGACTCTACCGTTGTGGTTTACGACGAAGGTGGGAGCTACCTGGCCTCCCGACTGTGGTGGGCACTTGACTACTATGGGCATCCCGATGTCCGGGTTCTGGATGGTGGAATGCGGGCGTGGCGCAGTAACGTGGGTTTAATAAGCCCGCAACAACAGCGGGTAGAGCGCGGTGGTTTTCTTCCCATACCAGACGAGAGTAAAACGGCAGACTTCACCTACTTGTTGCTTGGGCTAAATGATGAGAGCAAAGTGGTCTGCAACTCGCTGCCGGTAGAAGAGTTTGCTCGTGGGGCTATTCCCGGGAGCACAAATCTGCCCTATGTGCGTACCTTTCGGGTTACCCGCTATCCAGTTATGCGCGAACCGGAGGACCTGGTTCGGGTGTTTGCGCAGGCAGGAATCACATCCAACGTGGAATGCATCTTTTATTGTGGCTGTGGGTACTCTGCGGCGCACAATGCGTTTGCAGCACGGCTGGCCGGGTTTCGGCGTGTTCGGGTTTACGATGGGTCCTTGCAGGACTGGCAACGGCGCGGTGGGCAACTACTGCCGTGGGGTGTCGTCGGCACCGAGGGCCGCAGCTCTTAGGTCAGGGTCGCAGCGGCCTATATAAATATGTACCTCTGGCCTGCATGTCAGCCCGGCTTTATTTCTCAAATTCTTCTATAAAAGAAACAATCTCAACGGGATTACCCTTTTCAAACTTAGGGCCTGCATCCGGTAATGATAGCATTCGCGTGAGCCGCGCCATGAGACTGAGGTAGACGCGGGACATATCGTTTGGGATAGCAATGCAAAAAAGTGTGTGAACCGGGTCGCCCTTACGGTACTTAATCTTATTTGGCAGCAGTCCGACGCTCACACGAATATCCTCTATTCCCTCAATGCGTGCATGGGCAAGTGCAAAGCCTTTTCCCATGTTTACCTCTTTCTTGTGGCTTTTTGAGGTGATCTCTTTGTATACCTTGTCTTGAAGTCCAGATGCCTCGCCCTGTAAAGTCTTGGCAATAAGTTGCTTAAGGATTTCCTCGCGCTGCTGCGAGTCAATGTCAACTATCCGATCTGTGGAGATGTAGCTCAGTAGACTAACCATATATCAGTTCCCCCCTTGCCATGTGAATGGCCACGTCCGGAGCGTTAAGAACATAATATTTACGTAATAAAAACATGCTGAGGACTACGAGACCCAGCAACGCGAGTGTGAGATTGTGAGAAAAACCCGCGGCCAGCGAAAGCCCCACGGCGACGGCAATAAAGACCGGATGGAAATCTTGTGCCATCACTATCCAAAAGAGGAAACATAGCGCGAAGACAGTGCCGATTCGCGCAAGCATGATTCGACGTTCGCGCTGCTTGTGCGCGCCTACAGCATCAATATACTTACTCATTATGCATAACGTTCTTTGCGGTTGCACCGCTTTCCAAGGGTGTATACGATGGTACCCTGGTTGTCAAGGACATGGCATTGGAGCACAATCCTGTATACTGTGGGTTGAACAACACTGGACAAACAGAGTATTTATTGTATGATACGGTGTAGATAGATTGTAGTTTACAAGCAGGTTACCCTGCAGGAGTTGCCGGTTTACCCAGATGCGGGTTTACCCGGAGTAGCTTTCGCCCGATACTTAAACGCAAAGCACCTCAGTGGTGCGCGCGCGTCCTGCGTCTGTGCTGAGAGCAAAAGGTATGTTGTGTGAGATACGGAATAAAACATAGTACTTCCCGTTGGAGTGGTGGTAGAATCGTGCGGCCCTTTGCTGCCGTCATGACTTTTTTTGCCGGTATAGTGTCGGCTTTTTGGCAAGGAATAACGGTTAAAATTGTCCCGCATAGTGGTAGTCGGGTACTCAACTTCCGCATGAACCTGCTTTCGCTCGTTTTTCTTTCCGCGGTAATTGGAATGCTTGCATTCTCTATTTACTATCTTGCAGTTGGGTCTCACGAACAAGAGCAGGCTCTCGATGAACGTAGCCGGGAGTTGGAGTCGGCACAAGCAAGTCTCGACATTGTTTTGAACGAGCTTTCGGAACTCGCTGGCCGGAGTTCGGCGTTGCAAGCTTCCATGGGCGCAACTATGGAGGAGCTGATCGGCCTCAACGGATCAGCGTCCGGCCTCCAGCAGTCGAGCGGGCTTGTTGAGCTTATTGGTGCGAACGCCGCCGGTGATTCAAGTATTCCCGAGATTGAGGAACTCAAGAGGCTCTCGGCAGTGCTTGCTGGTGCGGTTGAACCGCTGGAGCGGATAGACGGTGTGCTTTCCAGTCACGCGGAGATCCTTACCAACATTCCCAACGGGTGGCCGCTCATTGGTGGTCGTGGCCGCGTCACATTTGAGTTTGGACCCCACGTTCATCCGTTCACCGGTCAATGGTATCTTCATCAAGGTTTCGATATTGCCGATACCCCAGGTGTCCCGCTCGTTGCCAGTGCCAATGGTCGGGTAATAAATGCTGCATACGACCAGTATAACCATGGCTGGAACGTGATTATTCAGCATAACTATGGATTCCGTACACGCTATTCTCATATGCGGCGGCTTACTGTCTCGAAAGGGGCCGTTGTTAAACAAGGACAGCAGATTGGAACCTTAGGCTCGTCAGGACTATCTACCGGGCCCCACCTTCACTTTGAGGTGCATCTTGGTCAGAACGTTATTGATCCGGCGCCGTTCCTCAAAATGTCCAATGAGTTTGTTCGTCGCACATCACGCAGTAGAGTTGCAGGCCCCGGCGGCACCTAAAAATCCCATCGATAGTTCGTATAATGTTCTATAATGAGCGGCTGAACGGCGACATTTCGTTGAGACTGTCAATTTGCTGTTGTTCCATGTCGTTGATTCGGTTTATGTGCATACCCATTAGTGCGTTCATACGCGGATCGCGAAAACGGTGCATGCTGTAGTTGGGAACGGCAACAAAACCGCGTCGCACCTTGTGTGCCGAACCAATACCGGGATCAAAGCTGCGAATGCCTTCGGCAATTGCCCACTCTATAGGTCTATAGTAGCACAACTCAAAATGCAGGTTCTCATAAAATTCGGCCGCCCCCCAGTAGCGCCCAAAAAGCATCTCTCCCTTCCGAACAAGAAAGCTAAGAGCTATTGGTTCAGGGCCTGCGTTTGGGTCATACGCTGCAACCATCACTACGCTACGTTCGGTAAACTCTCGTACCGAGGCCTCTCCAAGTAAGGGAAAGAACTCGTTGCTGAGAAAGCGAGCGGCCCAGGGGCCAAACTGCTCGTTTGTCTTGCGGTAGTAGGAGTTCATGAGTCTAAGCAGCTCTGCCGTGAGCTCCGCACCCTGTAAAACTCTAATCTCCAGCCCTTGCTGCACTATTGAAGCCCGCTCTCGCCGAATGTTCCGCCGTTGGTTCTTGCGAAATAACGCAAGATAATCCTCAAAGTCGCGCAAGCCCGGATTCTCCCAAATAAAATTTTGATGTTTCCACCGGATATAGCCGTGGCGCTCCGCCTCGTTGGCGAACCCTTCTTCTACATAGTTAAAGGCACATGCTCCGAGCTCGAGCTCCTCAAGCAGCACGTCAATTCCCGCAAGTAACGTGCTATGTACCTCATCCGGCTGTTCTGCAAGGGCAATGAGCGGCCGAAAACAGACTGACGGCGTAGCGGGACTCATACCAACTAGTTTGGGGTAGTAGGGAACGTCCATTTGTTCGGCGACATCTGCCCATGCAAAATCAAACACAAACTCACCCATGCTGTGACTTTTGAGGTAGAGCGGTGCTACCGCGCTTGTCTGTTCTCCACGGCGCAGTAGCGCATGGTAGGGCTGCCAACCGTTTTGTGGCGTTATGCTGCCGCTACGTTCCAGCGCGGCAAGCCACTCCCATTCCATAAAGGGACTGGGATTAGGTCGGGCCAGACTATTCCAGTCTGCGGCAGGAATCTCGGAAATGGAGGCGCGGAACTCAAGCTCTAAGGGATTGCTGTTGACAGGCATTGCCGTAACTACACCGCGTTAACCGGATATACCGGCGAGCGCCCTTTGAGTACCTCAAGTACGTTATACGCAGTCTTGGCCTTAAGTTCAGATATCGACTGTTCGCTGTAGTAGGCACAGTGGTCGGTGAGGATGATGTTGTCTAAAGCGAGAATAGGATCGTCGGCTGCAGGAGGCTCGGTGTCCATAACATCAAGTGCGGCGTAGGCGAGTCGGCCCTCCTGCAAGGCTTCTACCAGATCCGCTTGATTGACAATCTTGCCGCGCGCGGTATTCACCAGAATGGCGCCGGGCTTCATGAGTGCCAGTTTCTCCCGGTCGATGAGCCCGGTGGTTGCCTCAGAAAGCGGCGCATGTATCGTGACGTAGTCGCTTTCTTGCAGCAGCGTTTGTAAGGGCACCGGTTCGGCACCGGCCTCCCGCACGTAATCAGGATCCTTTGATGGATCGTAGACAAGGGTCTCTGCAAGCTGAAACGTGGAGAGTCGTTTGTAAACCTCGCGGCCCACCGCCCCAAAACCAATGATACCAAGGCGACGTCCGGCCATGCGGTGTACTTTCTGAGTGTTTTGTAAGTTCCAAGCTCCGGCACGGACCAAGCGGTCTCTTGCGGGAATGCGGCGGATTGCGCCAAGAAGTAGTCCGATGGTGTGGACGGCAACCTCATCTACACAGTAGCTCGGAACGCGAGCTACCCAAATGCCTGCTTTGGTAGCTGCCGCTACATCCACATTGTCTATACCCACGCCGTAACGTGAGATTACCCGGCAGTTCTTGAGGCTGGCAATTATGTTGGCATTCATATCAAAAAGGTTGAGGAGGATAGCATCTGCCTTGGCCAAGGTTGTCTTGGCTATGGACGGGTCGTGCAGGTCGCACACCACTATCTCGGCATCAACCTCGGCGAGAATTTCCTGCTCTATGCTATAGTCACCATAACGGTCGTCCGTTACGTATACCTGTGTCTTCAATGTTGTGCTCCCGTTGGGTGGTCAACCTACTGAACTATGATGATCTGCTTTGATCTAGTCCGAGAGCGAGGACCATATCTCAAGTTTGTTGCGAACGCGACGGATCACCTCGTCGGTGAACTCCGTTGTGGCAGCCGACCCTCCGATATCCGAGGTGCGTATACCGTCAAATACGGCCTCCAACGTTGCCTCATACATGGCTCGGCCTGCCTTACGTGCCGCCGAGTCATCTACGTACGACAATAACGAAGCGGCGGCAAAAATCATAGCCATAGGGTTTGCAACGTTTTTACCCATGAGTCCTGGAGCGGTCCCATGTGGAGCTTCCGCCATTACACAACTAATCTGGCCAGCCTCATCTAAAGATATAACTAAGGACTCGGCACCGGCAATGGAGCCGAACATTTGAAGTACCAGATCGGAAAGCAGGTCACCGTCTCGGTTGAGGCTGGGAATAACTAAGGGCTCACCGGTGGTGGCCAGAAGCAAGGCAAAGGTGGCATCAATCAACTGGGGGTCGTAGACAACATCGGCATGGCGTTCCGCGGCGGCATCAAGCTCTTCTTTGAACATGCCTTCGTAGGTTGGGCTTACCGTGAACTTTGGCCCGCCAAAAACCTTGGCCGAACTCTTGCGGGCATGCTGGAATGCATACTCGGCAACCGCGCGGCAGACGCCACGAGATATTTTCTCGGTCCGGTAGGCTAGCTCATCCGGTGCACCCGGTTTCCCCTCGCGGTGCTCCTCGGCCCCATAGGCATCGTCACGAGCCATGCGCACAACGCTGATTGGCGCATAGACACCAGCAATGGGCCGAACACCTGGTATGCGGCGTCCGGTCCGCAGTATTATCTGAGCGTCCATTTCTTCGCGCAGAATTTTGTTGGGGCTGCCGACATCGCCCTGCTTCTCCGGAGTAATAGTTGCAGCCTTAAGCGAGAGCCGTGAACGCCGCATGGCCGCCGCCGCGTCATACACCACCGCATTTTTGGTGGCACGCCTATTCTCCAGACTAAGGTCAAAATGTTCAAACTCCAGTTCAACGTGGATTACCGTTGGGTCCAGTACGCGTAGCGCTTCATTCAGCAGTTCCTGTCCCGTTTGGTCTCCATCCAGTACGACAATTTTATGTTTCATTGCTACAAAATAGCCTAGAACCAAGGCCTGCGGCAACGGCTGCCAGGGCTGTTGCCCCAAGCTGCCATGCCGCAGCGCGCTATAAACACGCGATAGAGGCTACTCGACGGGGATTGCTGCACCCGAGGTCACGAACGAACGGTTGTAAGCGCTGACCATGGCCAGCAGCCCGGCCATGTTAATGTCGCTATCAACCCCGGCACCCCACAC
>CAZQIK010000034.1:0-9257 GCA_964593085.1 uncultured Spirochaeta sp. | reverse complement strand
ACGTCGGCCAACGGCGGCACGTAGACCGCCAGCAGGAGCAGACCCACGCAGAGCGCCAGCGCGCCCCAGATGTAGGGATTGCGCACGACATCGTTGGTCAAGAAACCCGAGCCGTGATCTCGCATATCGAAGATGTGCCACAACTGAGCGCACGCCAACGTCAGAAAGGAGATGGTGACGGCGCGCTCTTGCGGCATGCCCAGCCAACGGAAGGCCAGGGCCAGCGAGCCGAGGACCGAGGCGGTGATGATGGCCCCATAGACACCCATGCCCAACCAGTGATTGGACGTCATAATCGCCTCGTCCGGATCCCGCGGCGGGCGATCCATAATCACCGGATCGCCCTCCTCGACCATTGGAAGATAGCAGCAACCCGCTTCACGCTTAATGCGCTCTGCAGACTCCATTGGAGTCTTGAGCATGATTGATAAATCCGAGGTTACCTGAGCCCCCCCAACGGGAACAACGCTAGTGAAATAGGGCGCCCCTTCTAAATAGACAAGCACGTCGGTCGTGCCGCCACCCAAGTCCAGCGCCAGCACTCCAAGTTCCATTTCATCTCGCGAAAGCACTGCGCGGGCCGAAGCCAGAGAATCCAGCACAAAACTTTCTACACGAAAGCCAGCCCTATTTACACACTTCACCAAGTTTTGCGCCGATGTTACGGAACCGGTAATAATATGAACCTCTGCTTCCAGCCGTACGCCTATCATGTCGAGAGGATCTTTAATCCCATCCTGTTCGTCGACAATGTACTCTTGAGGAATAACATGGAGCACCTCGCGGTCCATAGGAATAGAGACCGCACGTGCGGCTTCAATAACCCTATCTACATCATGCTGGGTAATCTCCCGTCCACGACCCGTTACCTTGACCACCCCTCGCGAGTTGATACCTTCAATGTGACCACCGGCAATACCGACAACAATCTGCTGCACTTCGAAACCAGCCATCTGCTCTGCCGCCTCGACCGCAGCGTGCACCGACTTCAGGGTCGACTCGATGTTAATAACAACACCACGGCGAAGTCCGTACGACGGAGCAACTCCTACACCTACAATCTCCAACATGCCGGTCTCGCCGTACTCGGCAATAACCGCTGCAATCTTGGTGGTTCCAATATCAAGTCCAACGATAAACGGATCGGTCCGCACTACTCACTCTCCCCTAAACGAAAAACAACTTCACCGGTTCGAAAATCAAGCTCCGTTATGCGCGACTCATAGCCTTCATCGCCGCGCAATACGTCGAGCACCATGAGTACATACCTCAATAGCTCCCCATCAAGACGAGGCCCTATACGGACCGGTATTCGGTGATGTACCGGATAAAGAACTAATTCATGCTCATATTCCCCGCGCCTACTAATTCGCACCTCGGACAGCTGAGACGTGACGGCCGGTGAGTGTAAACGCAGGTGTTCTAGATCGCGCAGTGTCTCATGGAGCGACTCCGGTAAACGAGCGCCTATGGCAGACCGTTCAAACCGAAGCCCGGAAAGTATAGGCAGCCCAGTTTCGGAAGGTGAGCTAAAGGGCTCAAACACATAGCCCTCCTCATCAACCACCAGCGCGGTTTCACTGGACCTTCCGGTAAGCACAACCGCCAGCGGCGTGCGGGCGGCCACCGACAAGCGCACAGTGTTGGGAAAATTCATCTGCACATCGGCAGAACGCACGGCAGGAAAAGCCTCAAGTCGCGAGCGTACTTCCTCGGCGTCGAATCCAAAAAAATGCTCATCACCTCGGATGCCCGCAATCGCGAATATATCGTCTCGAGTCATTGGTAGGTCGCTTTCAAGAATAACCCGCTCAATTTTCACGCGCGGGGCTACAGCCACGTGAAATATCAACTCCCCTAAACCTATGAGTACTAGCAAACAACCGGCGACACACAAGGCTACAATTGCTCTCTTGCCACTACTGCCGTTACGCGAAACGCGCCGTCCAAGAACCATGTCAGCCACGAACACCTCCATCGTACTCAGAAGCACCTCGCGAAAGGTTCAGCAGGAGTCCCACCATTACCAGCGAAATCACAATTGATGAGCCTCCGGACGAGAAAAAGGGCAGCGGGATACCGGTAGCAGGCACCATACCCACAACCACAGCCATATTAAGAACCGCTTGAAAAAAGATGCCAGCTGTAAGTCCAAAGGCAAGAAAAGAACGGAAGTTGTCCTCCAGCCGAACTGCAAGAGAGAAACCGCGGTACGCAAACACAGCAAAGAGCCCGAGCACGACGATAACCCCAATGTAACCGAACTCCTCTCCCAGCACGGCAAACACAAAGTCCGAGTGAGCTTCAGGTATGCCCCCGAGTTTGCGAACGCTCCGGCCTATGCCGACACCCCAGAGTCCACCATCTGATAAAGCCCCTCGGGAAGCCAAGATTTGGTACCCGGCACCGGCCGGATCACGTTCCGGTTCAATAAAGGCCAGCACACGCCGCACTCGGTGTTCACGACTTAGCAGTAAAATAGTAGCGACAGGTAGACTCATAATTGTCATGCTCAGGAAATACCGCAACGGAAAACCAGAAACGAAAAACATTGACAGTGCAATCATCAACACGAAGAAAGCCGTGGAAAAGTCGTTTTGCGCGTAGATAAGAGCAACAAAAAAACTAACCATAAGTACTGGCGGCAAAACTGCGTTAAGCGGATCGTTGAAGTGCTCACGCTTACAGCTGAGAATGTGGGCCAGATAAAGAATCAACGTTAACTTAACCAACTCAGACGGCTGAAAACTATAACCGAACAGTACAATCCATCGTCGAGCACCAAGAACCTGCACACCAACACGCGGGACAAAGCTCAGCAGCATGAGGACCAAGGTCGGGACAAGCAGCAGTGGTATGACTTTCCGTAAAGCATCTAAAGAAACTCGTGTTGCCGTGACTGCGCCAATCATGCCTAGCACCAGCCACACGATCTGTCTCTGGAGAAAGTACGAGGGCTCGCCAAAAAGCCGGTCGGCACGAAAATATGAGGCAGAAAACAACACCGACAGGCCCAATCCGGCTAAGAGTACCAGCGTAGCCAGCAGAAAGGAGTCTACTGGACGTTGATCCACTCGCTCGACCATAAGGCCAGCGCGCAGCGCATTACTCATGAATCGCCCACCCTTTGCACCTGCATAATACTCGACGTCAGCTCTTCCAAGGCTATTGAACGACTACCCTTGAGCAAAACAAAGTCGCCCTCACGCAAGAACTGCAGAAGGCGTTCCTCAATGCCGGTAGTGCTGGCTGAGTAGTACACGTGCTTATCATCCGTGGGCTCGGCATCGGCCTGGTCATGCCGTTGCTCACTTCTGCAACAAACTTCTTTGTATGCCGCAGAAAACTCCTCGCCGACCAAGAACAATGCATCCGGGTGGATACCCATTGCCTTAGCACAGATTTCGGCATGAGATGCTGCCGCCTTTGCCCCTAACTCCTTCATTGCTCCAAGCACCACAACTCGACGGCCTGACCAGTCCAGCGCAGCGACGAAATCGAGCGCCTCACGAACCGAGTCAGGATTGGCATTGTAACAGTCACGCAAAACCGTCACCGAGCCGCGAAGAATCTCGCCACGACCAAACATAGTTGCTACGCGCTCAAGCCCGACCCGGATCTGCTCCGCATTGAGACCCAGATACTCAGATAGTGAGATCGCAGCAAGAGCGTTCCGCACATTAACGGCACCCGGCAGCGGCAAACGAATTTCAAGCCCGTGATACTTGATAATACTTCCGGCCAGTCCGCGTAGTTCAAAACCCTCAAAGCCTGCAATGCTACGAGGACCGAAACTGTGTATCTCTCCCTGAACTTCGTCAGTCAAGAATGAGTAAAAGCGCTCGTCTTCGTACACGAAACCGGACTGCCGCCCATTAAAGCAGGAAAACACCTGCCTCTTTTCCTGGGCAATTTGCTGCAGGCCACCAAGGTTTCCTATATGTGCAGAGCCTATATTAGTGACAAGCGCTATGTCGGGCTGCACCAACTCGGCCAGAAGCGCGATCTCGCCCGGCCGGTTCATAGCCACTTCGAATACACCGAAACGTTGTTCCGGCCGCAGGTCAAAGATTGCGAGCGGAACACCAATTTCGGAGTTATAGTTTCCCGCGGTAGCAAACGTGGGAGCCTCCTGAGAAAGCACCGATGCAATGAGCTCCTTGGTCGTAGTCTTGCCGTTGCTACCGGTAACCGCAATTCGCTTTATATCTGGAAAACGCCGAAGGTGAGCACGAGAGAGCTCCTGCAGCGCTCTCAAAGTGTCCGGTACCACACAGTAGCCACGACCTTTCGGTGGGCGAAGTGCTGGCCCAGCGGCCTCTGCATAGGCCTCGGTAACCAGAGCGACCGTCGCACCACTGGAGAAGGCCTCTTTGAGAAAGTTATGTCCGTCCGCGCGTTCGCCTGGTAGCGCAACAAACAGCTGCCCTACCCTAACCAATCGCGAGTCCACAACAGGTCGGCTAAAAATCAACTCTTTGGAGCCAACTGCTCGGCCACCGGTAATCTCACACAGGTATCTCAGTGAATAGCGTGCCAAACCGGCCTGTGATTCCGGAACATTGCGTCCCGCTGCGTTATACATATCAGTCATCGGCATTTTCACCTCCGGCAAGAATGCGCACATGAATGAGTTGTTCCGGAGTCAATGGAATAATAGGAAGCTTGGCATCCTCAATAACTTGTCGAATACGAGCCGGGGAACGCAACACCGCGATTCCGGCTATTGCGCGCTTATTGGCTTCAAACAACTCCACTTGGCGATCTTCGAGCGCCGCTACTTCACGTTCAAGTTGATAAAAATGAAAAGATTGCCGCACATTAAGAAAAACCATACCCGGCAAGATGATGATTAAAACCCAGATGAGTGCTGTTTTTTGCTTATGGTTCATGCTGGCCTCACTTCAGGCTGTCCATGTGGCTCGGCGAGTTTTCGAATAACACGCAGTCGAGCACTCCGAGAGGGCGGATTGACACGACTTTCCTCGTCGCTTGGATATACCGGCTTTTTTGTGAGGACCTCAAAACGAGCAGTACCTCCACATTTACATATCGGCACCTCGGGCGGACAGACACAGGCTTTACTCAGTTCGCGAAAAAAATGCTTCACTATTCGGTCTTCTAAGGAATGAAAAGAAATGACAGCAATGCGGCCACCGATGGCAGCTACGCGACATGCATGTTCTAAGGCTCGCGGCAGTCGCTCAAGCTCACTATTAACCAGAATTCGCAACGCCTGGAAGCTTCGCGTTGCCGGATGCAGCCGTCCATGACGATACTGCGCAGGCGAGGCCCCCCAAATGATATCCGCTAAGTCTTTCGTGGTAGAGATCGGACGCTCAGCACGCCGCGCAACAATAGCCCGCGCAAAACGGCGGGAGAATCGCTCCTCACCGTAGAGAAAGAAGACATCAGCTATCCGCGCCTCGGGTGCCTTGGCAATGAATTCTGCAGCTGAGACCTCCGCAGTCGTACTTAACCGCATATCCAGCGGCTCATCCACCGAAAACGAGAAACCACGCCCCGAGGCACGGTAATGAAAAATTGATATACCAAGATCGAATAGTACCCGCGTCGGGCGTTGCGATGCCGAGAACTCTGCAAGATACTCGTCAAACCAGGCCTGTTTCAGTTTCACCCTTCCCCCGAATGGAGCAAGACGCTCACGCGCCCGCTCCAAGATGACACCGTCGGCATCAACCCCGATTACAGAAAGCCCTGAATAATGTTTCAGAAAAAGCTCCGAGTGCCCGCCCTCGCCTAAGGTTGCATCAATAAGCAGCTCCCCCTGCTCATTATCCGGCGCGAGATACCGCAGAACCTCATTCCCCATCACTGAGGTGTGTAGTACGTCCATACGGCCCCCATCCGGTAGCGCAATCTTAGAAAGAGACGAGCCCTCCCAGTTCCTCGGCTGCCTCCTGAAACTCATCCTCGTTCGTACTTAAATACGACTCATATGCGGACTCATCCCAAACCTCAATATATTTCTTGATCCCAAGAATCACGCAGTCCTTTGTAAGACCTGCCGACTCCTTCAGGCTCTGGGGTATGGTGATCCTCCCGGATTTATCGATCTCAAGCTCAACCGCAGGCGCGATAATGCGCCGTTGCATCAGCCTCGCCTTTTTGGTAAACGGCGAGGCGGCGCTCATGAGACTGTCCGACAGGGTTTTCCACTCTTCCGGCGGAAACAACCATAAGCAGGAATCAATTCCGCGTGTAATGACCAGCACATTGCCGGTGATCTCTACGCGAATGCGCTGAGGAACCGAGAGGCGACCTTTTTCGTCCAAGGCGTTATGATACTGCCCCGTAATCATCCCCATATCCCCACGTTTTGCGAATTAATCCCACTTTTTCCCACTCTTGGTTGATCTTAATCCAATCAGCATAGAAGTCAATCATGTCGACCGAATAGTTTTGCGAATGTTATGCAAATTCCTGTTAAAACTACTATACAGATGTGTAAAAACAATCGCATGGGAGGAGCAGGCCCGAATTCACTCCGCAGCCGGACGAATTTAGGAGATATACGAGGAAATGCAAGCATCAGTGAGGTGAGTTTCGTGTTGAGCTGCTTATCTCATTTTGATGACTTTGCTCTGTTCAAGAGTGCTGCTGAGTCGCCGGAATATCCTATAATCAAGATTTGGAAAGATATTGTTGCGCTTCTCAATCTTGGTCAGCCACTCCGTACTAATGTCGCCACTTGAAAGTGAGTCATAGATGCGGGTGAAGTTGTGCACATGCTCCTTAACTCGACGCAACGCGTACGAAACGTTAGTGCCAGCCCGCATGATGAAGGGCCAGTCAGAGGACATACACAGGAGCACCTCGCGCGCTGCGTGGTTCAGCATTCGTTCACGTAAGCTTGACTCATCCGGATATCGGTCCACGAGGTCTATCATTCGCTCAATAGCTTTGTGGGTATGTCGATATACCCAGTCGTTGGTATGATCAAGCCAGACTTCCGAGTACCCATTGTTTCCCCAACTCGAGAAAGCCGGCTGTAGAGTCTGCGCTGGCGCTTCCTCCTTGAGCACGTGTGATGGCGTAACCAACTCAATCTTACCATCGGTTTCGTGAATTTTTCGGATCACGCCCTCCAACCACATGGGGCCCTCAAACCACCAGTGCCCAAACAACTCGGCGTCGTACGGACTCGTAACCACAGGAGTACTACCCATCAGTTCCCCAAGTTTTTCCATAAGGCGACGTTGCTTGTACACAAAGTTTTCGGCATGCGCGGCTACCGTTTCACGCGCCGCAGCGGGGTCGTACGGCCACTTTTCCGGCTGCTTACCGCTAATGGCGTGGTACTTAAACCCCGTGGGAATGCGCACATCGTGTTCATGGATATACGGGCCGATGTAATCGAGCGGAAGGTCGTATCCAATGTCACGATAGAAATCACGGTAATTGGGATCACCAGGATATCCCTCCTCAGACGACCACACCGAGTTTGCAGAAGCCGCGTCGCGGCAAAAAACCGCCACACCGTTTGGACACGCAACCGGTTTATAGACACCGAAATGTGGCTTTTCATGGGCAAAAACCACCGCATGTGCAGCGGTAAAAAAATACTCAATCCCGGCATCGCGCAGGTAGTGTTCTAAGCCCGGATAATAGCCGCACTCGGGTAACCAAAAACCCTTTGGCGCTTTCCCAAAGACCTCGACATGCTGGTCTACCGCAGAGTGAATCTGCGAACCAATGGCCTCCGGATAGGACTGATACATAGGGAGAAATGCATGGGTGGCCGAGGTCGTAATAAGCTCAAGTCGCCCCCGTTTCGCATGATAATCAAAGCCTTTCAGCACATTGCGTGCGTATTTTTCCTCAAAATCCAAACGGTTGGCACTGTATAGTTCATAGTACATGCGAGCCAGATTCTGAAACTCCGGCTGCGATGCAGTCCGGTCAAGCTCTTTCTCAGCAAGCTCTAAACACAGTTCAACATGCCTGAGGTATCGTTGCTGTAACAACTCATCTCGTAGCATTGACGAGAGCGTCGGCGAAATTGAGATGCATAAACGAAAAGGAACGGCATCAGCCTCCAGCCGGTCCATTGCACGCAACAGAGGCAGGTACGTCTCGGAGATTGCTTCGAACAGCCAGCTTTCCTCAAGAAAAAACTCGTATTCGGGATGACGAACAAACGGTAGATGGGCGTGTAACACCAGCATCAGCTTACCTATAGACATCTTTACCTCGCCTTGAATTTCAAATGGTTGTCGTGTTGTGGTACCATGGAGAACTTGTTGTCACCCGTAGCAGACAAGCTTGGACGTTATTCATCAAGCAGCGACAGAATCCTTTGCGGAACCCTACCCTCATACGTCTCTACCTGCATAGACAGGAGCCCGGACTGGGCTAGTACTTTGTCGGAAGTACTGTCGCCCCCCTCATCGAGGGCCGAAGCGCCCAAGGGAACACCAACGGTGTCGGACTGAGCCAAAGAGTCTACCACCCCATTGACTACAGCTATGAGTGAAATTCTATAGTACGTACCCTGATTAGGTAGGTTAATATACCAGCTTGTATCGTCAATCTGCACGGGTATCTCAAACGAACTCACCGCTTCGTGGCTAGATGCAAGACCCGTCTGCAGTTCATATACTCGCAAAAAGAGGCCTTCAAAGCCCTCTGCGGCCGTCAGGCGTTGAACCTCTGCAGGAGAGATTTCCCAGTAGGCGTAGGCCCATGCAGGATCACGCAATAACAGCACGAGACGAGTGTCTGCGTACAGGGGCTCTATTGAGAACGTCTCACCGTCTCCGTCCGTGATCACATCGTTTGGAGCAAAACCGTTGTCTCGGCCAACCTCAAACTTCTTTTCTTGCACCGAAACAGCGTTGTTATTGCTGCGGTCACGCTCAGCGCGCGCCTCGTCCACTGCCTCGAGCACCATCTCAGCCAACTCATAGGACTCGGTATCTTCCGAATAGTCGACATCGTAATGGTCAGCAAGGTGCCTAAGATTTTCTGTAGTAAGTTGATTGAGCTGTTCGACATTCATGCTGAATGACTCCTCATCGATTTGCCACCACGTCTCATCCTAAAAAAGTATGCCAAATTTTGTCAAGTACTCAAAATGGAGCTGGCCGAGCTAATACCAACATAACATCGCCAAAGTTCCATCGCTTTGCGGCCGTGTCGAGCGGTCTCTTGATAAGGTCCGGTGCAATTCCAGCAGCAAGACCACCCCAGCTTCGTTGCTCCTCGACAATAAACCCACACTCTGCAAGCAATCT
>CAZQIK010000033.1:0-9276 GCA_964593085.1 uncultured Spirochaeta sp. | reverse complement strand
GAGCTCAGGCAGGATGAAACGAAGGCCACCACTTTGTCGCGCTGGCGGGTGCGGATATCGTAGTTGGTCTGCTGTGCATGCCGGGTGAGCTCGGTAAAGAACGCAAAGAGCGTTCCGTAGCGCTGCTCCCCTTGACGCAACTCGTCTTCAAGTTGGTTCATGTTCCACACCGACTCCACGAGCTGTTCCACCTTTCGCAGGAGCGCAAACTCGGCTGGCGCCAGCCAGGCGTTGGAGAGCACCTGATACGGCGCCTCCCGCATGTTAACCTGCCGGTTTGCCTGAGCCTCTTCTTGAATGCGCGTGCCGGGCAAGCTCTTGAGAAAGCCAATATCAAAGCGATGTGGCCGCAGGCTGAGCACCTCGTTAAATGTTCGGGCCACCTGCTGCAGATCTTCACCCGGTAGGCCCACAATCATATCAAGGTGCACCTCTATAGCCTTCAACGCTAAGACTCGGGCCACCATTGCACGCATGCGTTCCCAGGCGTTGGAACCGGGCGTGCGCCCGATTACCCGGAGCGTGTGGTCAACCACCGACTGCACACCAATCTCAAACTGCAGCCGCCCGGGCGGCGCCTGTGATAGCACCTCAAAATCGGCCTCCTGTAAAAAGGCCGGATGCACCTCACAGTGAAACATCGCATTGGTCTCAAGTTCGAGAATAAACGACCATATCTCGCGTGCCCGTGCAGGGCGGGCGTTAAAGGTACGGTCGACAAACTTTATGATAGGCGGGCCGTCATAACTTTGTTCGTAGCTGATTATCTGTGCCAGTTCCTGTTTCACTTGCTCGGTAGGTCTGAACTCTGCATGCTGGTCGGAACGCCCGGAGATGCAGTACGAACAACTACAGGGGCAGCCCCGGCTCGACTCATAATAAATGTACCTGCGGTTCAACCGGGCAAGGTCGGCCTGCCTATAAGGAAATGGAATCTCGGCAAAGGGTAGGTTTGGCAGATGCAGGAGCTGGCCACCATTTGGTAGCGTGAAGTCGGCAGCCGCTAAATGCTGCATTGCCGCCTCGCCTGCTCCGCTAATGAGGACATTGATTTCGGGAAAATGCTGCAACCACCACTCGGCATTGTAAGAGACCTCAGGACCGCCAATAACAATGACAAGATTCGGCAGCAAGGCACGAAGATCTGGTAGCAGCTGCCTAATAAGGTTGCTGTTCCAGATGTAGGCAGAGAGCACGAGCACATCGGGTCCCGGTGCTGGGGCGGGTTCGGGTGCCATGGCTGGTGCCTCGACCGGGGAGGGGACGGGAGTCGCGCCGACCCCGGTAATGAGTTCCAGGATGTCGGTACGACGGTCGGTGACCACGCACTCGCAGAGCTGCACCTTGTGACCGGCATCTGCGGCCTCAATGCTGTTGCGCATATACAGCAGGGCGAGGTTGGTATGGGTGTAGCGCGCGTTAAGGGCGGCCAGCAAAACGCGTCGGCCCGACTCAGAATGCATTGCTCAACTGTAGCAGCAAAGGGCAAGCTTTGATATGCTCAGCGCAGTATGAAGACGCACAATTCAGATAAACAGCCGGGGCCGGAATTGAGCTCGAACTCAAACCTGCCCGCGCGGGCCGAACTTGAACGAATTGCGGCAACAGCCGCCTTTACCGCACTCATTACGGTGGGTGCATACCTGTCATTCCCTCTTCCCGGCAGTCCAGTGCCGGTGGTGGTGCAGAACTTCTTTGTAATTGTGGCCGGAATGCTGCTGGGGCCGCGGCACGGCGTGGCGGCGGTTGCGGTTTACCTTGTCCTCGGGGCAGTGGGCTTCCCTGTGTTCTCAGGTGGCAGCGGAGGTGTGGCTCATCTGGTAGGCCCAACCGGGGGCTACCTGCTTGGGTACCTGCCAGCGGTCTTTGTGTCCGGGGCGCTGTTGAGGCACAAGTCACGTGCGGGCCTGGGGCTTCGGGCGATCGGCGCGGCTGGCAAAGTGGACGCGACCGACGCCGCGCGCGAGACTGGCCTGGGGCGCGTTGCAGCAGCTGCGGGGTTGGGCTTTGCGCTGGTGTACCTATGCGGGGTGCCGGTGCTCATGCTGGTGACCGGCCTGGGGCTTGGGCCAGCACTGGCGGTGGGGTTCCTCCCCTTCTTTCCGGGCGATGTACTCAAAGCCGTCGCCGCGGTGCTGTTATATCGCCGGGTGGCACCTCGTCTTACTCGGTGGAGCCGTAGTTGAGCCAGTCAAGGTCGATACTGGAATGCCGCGACCTTTTCTTTCACTTTGACGACAATCAGCCGGTTCTGGACAACATTAACCTACGCCTGAACTCTGGTGAGCTCGTGCTTCTCACCGGCCCAAATGGGTCGGGCAAGACGGTGTTAATGAAACACCTCAACGGCTTGCTGAGGCCCCGCCGAGGCGATGTCTTTCTCAACGGCCAACCTTTGCCACGACGTGGGCAGGGGGCGGTAAGGGCGGTGGGCTTGGTATTTCAGAACCCGGTGGCCCAGTTTTTAGAAGATACGGTTGAGCGCGACGTTGCCTTTGGCCCGCGTAACATGCAGCTGGATGCGGCCGAAGTTGCTGTCCGAGTAGAAGATGCCTTGCAGGCCGCGGAACTCCAGCATCTGCGCGCGCGTGATCCGCTGGAACTCTCGGGTGGCGAACAACAGCGCCTTGCCCTGGCCGGTGTGCTTGCTATGCGGAGTGAGTTTGTCATACTGGATGAACCCTTTGCTCACCTGGACCTTCCGGGGGTGCGCTCGGTCTTGCACGCAGTGCTTGCGGCACGCGACCGCGGTGTTGGGGTTGTCGTGGTTACCCATGATCTGGAGAAACTTTTGGCACATGCCGACCGCCTGGTGGTCATGCGCGACGGGCAGATCGTGGTCGATGACACCCCACAGCAGGCACTGCCGCTACTGGAGCATCACTTGGTCCGGCGGCCAGCTGGCGAGATATCTCAGATGAGTTGGCTATGAGTAAAGGCTTCAGGTATGCGGGGGCCGCCCTGCAACGGGACAACCACGCGACGCGTCTTGACGCCCGAATGACCCTGGGCCTCACCCTGCTGCTCCAGTTCGCCGCCTTCCTTACGCCCTTCCCAACCGTGGTTATCTATGTGGCCCTGCCCTTCCTGTGTTTTGCGCTCCTCGGCCGGGCGCCCCACCGCGTGCTGTGGAGCTCACGCTTTTTTGTCGTAATGGTGGCGCTCATCATACTGCTGCGCGGCATTGACGGTGTGGTGTATGCAGTGCGTCTTGCAACAGCCTTCTATGCCGCCCGACTCCTTACCTATATTACACCGAACGGGGATCTAAGCGCGGCCTTTGCCTGGTATCTTCGGCCATTGGGTGCCAGACGCGCGGCAAACGCTGCGCTCTACGCCAGCCTTACCTTGCGCTTTCTTTCACAGCTCTATAGCACAGGCTCCGAACTGCGTGACGGCATTCGTGCCCGCGGCGGGCCGCTGCGCCACAACCCCGCTCGCATCGTTGCCGCCTACGGGACGGGCCTTATTTTTAAGGCTGTGCGCTGCTCGTCTGAGTCCGCCGCCGCGCTTCATGCCCGCGGTTACAGTGGCACTCAACCGCCGCTGCAGCGCTACACCAAACGCGACTGGGCTTATACGATCCTGCTTATGGTTATTCTCCTGGCACCTGTACTTCTCACGCCCCTGCTGCTCCCCGGCCGCTGAACCCCTGAATCCGTTCGGACCCTTGAGTAAGGCGCCGCTGAACGTTACAATTGTCCCACACAATGTGTGACTAAATGACAGGATTATACGACGGAGGAACCATGAAGTTTGATTTCACCACTCAGGTGTTTGAAAAAGAGAAAATCTCGTTATCTGGAACAGAAGAGTACATTGTACGCGGCGGACGCCATCTTTTTAGCCTGCTACCCAAGGCGTTTGAAGGCGTTAAGACTATTGGCGTGATCGGTTGGGGCTCACAAGGCCCGGCGCAGGCACAAAACTTGCGTGACTCACTTGAGGGCACCGACATTACCGTAAAGGTTGGACTGCGCTCCGGCAGCGGAAGCTGGAAGAAGGCAGAGGAAGCGGGCTTTACGGAAGCCAGCGGCAGCCTGGGTGAGATGATGCAGGTGATTTCCGAGGCAGACCTTGTGATTCTTCTCATCTCAGATGCAGCACAGGCAAAGCTCTACAAAAAGATATTCGATGCTATGAAGAGCGGCGCCACACTTGGTCTATCTCATGGCTTTTTGCTGGGCTACTTAGATGCAATTGGTGAGAAACCACGGGCCGATATCAACGTGATTGGGGTGTGCCCTAAGGGTATGGGGCCTTCTGTTCGTCGGCTCTACGTACAGGGTAAGTCGGTCAATGGTGCTGGCATCAACTCCAGTTTTGCAGTTGTGCAGGACGCAAATGGTAAAGCCACTGAGTACGCAATAGGCTGGAGCGTTGCACTTGGGTCGCCCTTTTCATTCATGACCACGCTGGAAATGGAGTATCGTTCCGATATATTCGGCGAGCGTGGCATTCTCTTGGGTGCGGTGCACGGCATTGTGGAATGCCTATACCGTGAGTTCAAGGACGAAGGCATGGACGCCGAAACGGCTTTTCAGCAGACGGTAGAGTCCATTACCGGCCCTATATCCAAGACTATCTCTCATGAAGGAATTCGCGCAGTCTACGACGGCCTCAGTGACGACGATAAAAGGAAGTTTGAGGCGGCGTACTCGGCCGCCTACTACCCGACCTTGGAGATACACGCAGAGTGCTATGACGAGGTGTCATCAGGCAACGAGATTCGGTCGGTTATTCTGGCTGGCGACCGCTTTGAGCGCTTCCCGTTCTCGAAAATCGACAATACTCCCATGTGGGACGTCGGAGAGAAGGTGCGAGCAGCACGCAAGGAAGACGAGATCCCGGTAAATCCCATCACCGCCGGAGTGTACGTCGCCTGCATGATGTCACAGATTGACCTCTTGGCCGAAAAGGGTCACGTGTACTCAGAGATCGTCAATGAGTCGGTTATTGAGGCGGTAGACTCACTGAACCCATACATGCATTACAAGGGTGTTGCCTACATGGTAGACAACTGCTCAACAACCGCACGGCTTGGCTCGCGCAAGTGGGCACCACGTTTTGACTATCACTTGTACCAGCTCGCGCTGCCAAAACTGCATGCTGGCGATGCACCTGATACTGACCTTATGAAGAAATTTCTTGAGCACCCGGTGCACGACTCGGTGTCGGTACTTGCCGAGCTGCGCCCAAGCGTAGATATCTCTCTTGCCGGGCAGTAAAGTGCCAGGTTCTCTTACGATAGGGGGCGGTATGCGTGGGACTAAACGCCCGCATGAAACTCCGTGGTGGCGGCTGCCGGAGTGTACCGGCATGAACCGCCTGCCGGGTAGATCACTGCTCCTCCCGCTTGAGAGGGAGGTGGTTTCGCTTAACGGTGAGTGGATGTTTCGTCTCTACGGGAGCCCCGACGCCGTTGCTGAAGATGCACTGCAGCCTGCATACCGTGAAAAGGGTATGCAGCCGGTACGCGTCCCGGGGGACTGGAGCTCGAGCGGAATTCTTAAGCCTAACTACCTCCGCTCCCGACCGCCCTTTGTCAATAATCGCGATGTAGGAGAGATCTCTCCGCCCGATTTGCCAGAGGACAATCCTACCGGCCTGTATCGGCGAAGCTTCACGCTATCTTCTTACCGGAGCGGGCGTCGCTACGTTCTGCACATGGCGGGTGTAGAGAGCGCGGCGGCCGTCTATGTAAACGGAAGCTTAGTAGGCTACGGTAAGGACTCCTCTACTCCCATAGAGTTTGACATTAGCTCGTATGCGAAAAAGGGTGACAATCAGATAAGCGTAGTTGTGCCACGCTACTGTGACGGGAGTTATTTAGAAAGCTCGGATCGATGGTGGTTCGGCGGCATATACCGTGAGGTGTTTGTGTACTCGACCGCGGCAGTGCATATTTCCGATGTCCGCGTCACTGCTCTGCCAGCGGCCGATCTTAGCTCCTGCACGTACGGAGTTGTGGTTGATGTCGGCTTTCCCGACAACTTTGAAGCCGGTTATACCGTGGAGTCTCGCCTGCTCGACTCGCACGGCACCGAGGTTCGCGATGCTGCGCTGCAGGGTGAGATAAAAAAGTTCTCCGGTAGAATTGAACTTGCAGCCCACCTGCAAAATATCGATCTATGGAGTGCGGAGACTCCAACGCTCTACACGGCCGAGCTTAGCCTTAAAACGCCCGGCGGTGAAGCACTGGACACAGTGCGTGTAACGGTTGGGTTCCGCCGCATTGCCATAGAAAACGGCCTTTTACTGCTCAACGGCAAACCGCTCATGCTGCACGGGGTCAACCGTGATGAGCATGACCGTAACAGCGGCCGCGCGTTGTCACGTTCAGCCATGGAGCACGAGGTTGCTCTCATGAAAAGGCTCTCAATTAACGCTGTTCGTACCACTCACCGACCTCAAGATCCGTATTGGTACGAACTCTGTGACCGTTACGGAATATATGTGGTAGACGAGCCGAGCTTAGCCGCAGGGGCGTTTGGCGAGCGTTTCTCCGAGAATACTCGCTGGAGCTCTCAGATCCTCGAACGCAGCATGCGCACCGTACTACGCGACAAAAACCATCCGTCGGTCATTGTGTGGTCACTGGGAGCAGCATCCGGCTCTGGGCCTAACCACCAAGCTGCAGCGGCATGGATCCGCTCCTATGACTACAGCCGCCCACTTATGTATGAAGGCGATTCTCTGCAGGCCACCGCGCGTGGTGCGGCACAGGATTCAACGACACTACCCCTTGCTACGACCACGACAACTTCTGCGACGCCTATTGGTGACTTCATTTCACCGATCCACCCAAGTATCGAGGAACTACAGTTGCTGGTCGAGCTATCCAGCACACTGCAGCAACCGGTTGTCGCGGCCGAGTTTTCAGGGGCACTGGGTAATAGCAACGGAAGTCTCCATGAATATTACCAATTGTTTTACAAGCATCAGTCACTTCAAGGAGGCTTCATAACCGGGTGGATGGATCGTGCGCTGAACGGGCGTCCGGGCTCAGACAGCGTAGTCACAAGGGCATCTACCGCGTCGGCAGAAACTAACACCGCACGTGCGGTGCCTACCTATGGCGGAGACTTTGGTGACCAGCCCCACGATGGAAACTTCTGCATTAACGGCATTATTTCATCCGAACTCAAAGCGAAGCCATCTGCGCTTGAGTTTGCACACCTTGCCCGGTGCTTTGAGATTGAGCTTAGTAATAAACGGGAGCAAACCTTTCGTGTGACCAACCGGCGATCCTTCCGTGACCTTTCAGACATTCAATTTACATGGGAGTTATGTGGGGATGGGCGCCACCTGCAGCAGGATCGGCTTGCCCGTCTACATACCGCCCCTGGTGAGTCGGAGTTGGTTAGAATTGGCTTTGATACCTCGGAAGCAGCAAGCTACGAAGAAATACTGCTCACTATTCGAGCGCACTCCACCGTCGATCTACATGTTGGTGAGTCGGGGTTGGTTCCTGCCGGTAGCGAGATTGCTTCAGAGCAGTTCCTTATACGCGCCGCCCGAGGTGCAAGTCCTGAATCTTCACGCAATGCAGGTGCTCTATCACTCAAGCAAGACGATCGTCGCATCTGGATTCGGAATGATCGGCTGCGGGTAACCTTCCAAAAGGAACCCGGCATTATTTCCTCCGTGTTCTGGGATGAACAAGACATTCTTCTGCATGGGCCAAAGATGCAGTTATACCGCCCAGAGACCGACAACGACCGTTTTGCTGTAGCGCCTCGCGGGGAGAGTCCGCTTGGGTCTCATCCGGGCAACCTGCACTACCGCTCACCAGACATGGTAGCGGAAGATCCGGAGGTAGATGAGCTGGAGGATGGCTCTATTCGTGTGCGCATTCACCACTATGTGCGCGGAGTATCGGAAGAGCGCGCGGTCGAACATCACCATGAGTACCTTGTACATCCTAGTGGAGACATCTACAGCCGACATCTATTCATTATTGGTGAGGAAAACCCGGCACCGCTGCGTGTGGGTGTGCGTTGTGAACTGAAGGCTGGCTACAACCAGGTGAGCTGGTACGGCCGAGGACCACATGAAAACTATCCCGACCGCAATAGCTCGGCTCATATAGGGCTCTACATGAGCAAACCGCATGAGCTCGCTACCCCGTACATCCGTCCGCAAGAAAACGGTGCCCGCACCGATGTGCTGTGGGCAGCCATTGAGGAGCCCGGCAAGAGCGGGCTTCTGTTCCACATGCCTGACCTGTCTGTCTGGAGCGCATTACCGTTCCGCCCTGAAGAGATAGACCGGGCCGAACACGACTACGAGTTACAGCCGCGGGAAGAGACGGTAGTTCTTGTCGACTGTGCCCATGCCGGGCTTGGAACCGGGGCAGTTGGCCCGGCAACTCGTGAAGCCTACAGAACCAGCGCAGGACGCTATCGATGTCAGCTGCGACTGCGCCCCTACCGGACGGGTGAAGAAGACCCTGCCCTGTTAGCACGTCAAACCCGTGAGAACCGGTGGAGCCGCGACTTTAACTGGGAATAGCGTGGTGAGCAGCAATATTTGGACGCAGCTTGAACGACCTATGCGCATTCTTGCGCCAATGGAAGATGTTACCGACACAGTGTTCCGGCAAATTGTGGCCAGCCTTGCCCCACCAGATCTCTATTTCACCGAGTTCTTACGTGCGGACCTGTTTCAACCGCGCTTTGCTGCCCGCATGCGGCGTCGCCTTGAGTTCTCTGAGGCGGAACGGCCAATTATTGCGCAGATCTGGGGGAACAATACAGCCGACTATTCCGCGGCGGCCACCCGTTTAGCGCAGCTGGGGTATGACGGGATAGACATTAACATGGGCTGCCCGGCCCCAAAGTTGGTAAAAAAAGGCTGCTGCGCCGGTCTCATTCGAACTCCACTCAAGGCGGCCGAGCTTTACGCAGCGGCATGTGAAGGTGCTCAGGGAGTACCGGTCAGCATAAAGACCAGAATTGGACTTGATACCCCTGAAACAGAGGACTGGATTGGCTTCTTGCTGCAGCTCCGGCCAGCGGCTCTTACGGTTCACGGCCGCACCGCGGCGGAGATGTCGGACCCACCGGCAGACTGGTCGCAGGTGCGTCTGGCGGTAGAGCTGCGCAATCGGATTTCCCCCTCAACCGTTATGGTTGGTAACGGCGATATACGTTCGGAAAGCGAACTCCAGGCGGCGGCGGCCGCTTCCGGGGTAGAGGGCGTCATGATTGGCCGTGGGATTTTTGAGGACCTTCTGGCGTTCCGTCGCAGCGGCGCGTCTTGGGTAGAACAACC
>CAZQIK010000032.1:0-9352 GCA_964593085.1 uncultured Spirochaeta sp. | reverse complement strand
GCGTTGTTTCTGCGTGTTGGTTGGCCAGGGCAGAGGCTAAGAAGTTAGCTGCTGGGCGTGCATCCGTTACTGCGTTATCTAATAGTTCCCATAGGGTAGAGGTGTACCATGGTTCGGAGAAGCATGGGTGTAACCACGGCCGGCGTGACTCATTGGCAGGATCAAGCTCGGCGGGCGGATGTGCGGGGTGAAGCAACGCTGAGCGTCTCAGCTCGGTTGGCGACATGATTAACGGGTGCTGCGGCTCCTCGGCCAGATACTGCTCAAGCGTACGGTTGGTGTACAGATAAAATCCACGAGCGTCGAGGTAGGCATGTTCGATGCGCGTGTGGAGCTTTTCATCCTTAAGCGCACGGGGCACGGCTTGTTTGAGCCCGTACTCCAACAACTCTACCAGCTCGGTAGGAGTATCTTCGCCCGCATCAACTCGCGAGAAAAAATCGTAACTCTCAAAGCCGCAGTTGCGAAATCGACGGAGAATTACTACATCGATCAGACGCTCAAAATATGCGTGTGCGCCTCTCCACCGCAGCGTTTCCTCTCGTCTTGGGTCAAACCATCCGGCAAAGAAGTTTATATAGGGGTGAATGGTGCGATCAAGGAACACATGAGTGATAAACCCAAAGAGGTAGGCGGCAAGATTTGTGTTCAGGCGTCTCTGTTCAAGCAGATATCTCAACATAGCGCCGGAAGCTGTTCCATACCCATGACGGTGCAGCCGTGCGCCATACTCAAGCCCGGATGGTTTACGACGACGGTTATGATAAAATATGTCTGGTCCCTGAGCGCCCAGGGTAAAAAAGTGGTAGCTATCGTCAGTTATGCTTGGTTGGAGGCTGTTAGGGAGCGAGTTACGTACCTGCTCAGCAAAAATCAGGTGGGCTACATGGGACGGCATTACCTGTGGAGGTTAACATATGGACCTGAATGCAGACAAGCCTGCGGTTTTCACAGGGCTGCTTTGCCGCCGGCGGCAGAGTGGCCTTTACCTAGGGCGAAGATCGTACTACTTTAAGAGGGACATAAGGGGGAATTATGCCAAAACGAACAGTTAAACAGCGCAACCGGCCGGTTTTTCTGGCCTTTTTTCTGGCGTTTGTACTGCTGGGAGCGCCATCTCTGTTGGCGGACGAGTTCGACGATCAGGTTGAGGCCGCCGAGGAAGCGTACGAAGATGGGCGATTGGTCGAGGCCTATGAAGCATACTCCCGTGCCGTGGAGCTTGAGCCGGACATGGAGGAGTTGGTGTATAACCGAGGTGTGGTTGCCTACGACCTGGAGCGTTTTGAACAGGCCATCAACGACTTCTCAAAAACTCTTGAGCTGAATGCAGACCATTTTGGGGCACTGTACAACCGTGCAAACGCATATTTTCTGCGTGAAGAGTTCGAGGCAGCAGAGGCCGACTTTTCCCGGGCGGTTGAGTTAGATGCCGAGGATGTGTCGGCACGCTACAACCTTGCAACAACCTTGTATCGACTGGAACGGCACCGAGAGGCGGTAGCTGAGTTTCAGGCGGTGCTTGAACTCGACTCGGAAATGGCTGAAGCACATTACAATATCGCGCTGGCACATATTCGCCTGGCCGAGGAACTTGGGATAGAGCTGCCGGACGAAAACTGAGTTAGGAGTAACGCTATGAGACAACAACAAAGGGGAGCATCGATCCTTGTGATCAATTGCGGAAGCTCATCTCTCAAGTACGAGGTCTATGATATGCCAAGCCGCGACAGTCTTGCTCGCGGAGGCATTGAGCGAATTGGGGAGAAGAACGGCAAGATCACTCAAGTTAGCATCAATGGGAAGTATGCGCGTGACGACATTATTCCCGACCACGAGCGTGCTATGGAACTCATGGTAGCTGCGTTACTTGATGAGCATAACGGCGTGGTAGACAGCATAGACGAGATAAAAGGTGTCGGACACCGGGTAGTCCATGGTGGCGAGAACTACTCCGAGTCGGTGATTATAGACGACGAGGTTGTTGCCGCAATTGAGAAAAACATTGAGCTTGCTCCGCTGCACAATCCGGTCAACCTCACTGGCATTCAGGGTGCACAGCATTTGCTTCCACAGGTGCCGCAGGTTGCGGTCTTTGATACAGCCTTTCATCAAACGCTAACGCCCGCCGCTTACCTCTACGGCTTGCCACGTGAGCTCTATGATAAATACAAGATTCGCCGGTATGGATTTCACGGAACGAGCCATCGCTACGTTGCATCGCAAGCGGTCAAGTATTTGAAACGCTCCTCGGACAACACCAACGTCATTAGTTGTCACCTTGGTAACGGCGCCTCAATTACTGCTATTCGCAACGGACGCTCGATAGACACCTCCATGGGCTTTACTCCCTTGGAGGGCTTGATGATGGGAACGCGTAGTGGCGATATCGACCCTGCAATTATTTTCTTTCTGCTCGAGCGGGGTTATACCGCAGAGCAGCTGAACGACATGCTGAACAAGCAAAGCGGTCTGCTGGGGTTGTCCGGTATTTCTAACGATCTCCGTGATCTTGAAGATGCCGCCGAGCGGGGTGACAGGAACGCTATGGAGGCGCTTGACGTATACGCATACCGCATTCGGAAATTCATTGGTGCCTATGCCGCCAATATTGTAAAGGTCGATATCTTGGTTTTCACCGGGGGCATAGGCCAGTATGGTGCCCGTATGAGGGAGCGGATTTGCAACCGTCTTGAAAACTTGGGAATTGTGATGGATTATCGCAAGAACCTTGAAAACGGGCCACGAGAAGGGTTAATCTCCATGGACTACTCGCCTACGGCGATAGTCGTTGAACCAACCAATGAAGAATTACAGATTGCAATCGACACCTATGAACTCATCACACCACCCGGTGATAGGACCTCTTAGCCCGCGCGAGTTTCTCATTGCACGGAAATGCCCGCGCCGCTGGGCTATTGAAGCATTGGAGTCCCGCGCCGGAAGAGGTCACCCCTACGAAGAACTTCAACGCGCCGTTGCCTGTGACGCGGCCGAGAATCCTGGTCGTGAACGTGATGTTGTGGTGGGTGATGACCGCATTCAGGGTGTGCTCGACTTTCTGGAGCCGGACGATCAAGCGCCAGCAGGTACGCGTCTTGTATTGTGTCGCGGTTCATTTCGTCTTAAGGCCAAATTTCGTGAGGAACTGCGCGTGCTGAGTTTGTGTGCGCGGATTTCAGGCTGGCGCCTTAGTTCCGTCGAGGTGCTTCTGGTTGACAAAGAATACCGTGTAGCGGATCCTGCCCACCCGGATCCCATCCTCCTTTTTCGGAGAGTTCCGCTTGCGGTAGCCTCCGAAACCGAGCTCGACAAAGTTGAGCATGAGCTTGCTTCCGTGCGTTCACTTTTGGAAGGATTGTCGGGCGCTCCACTCAGTGAGTATCCCGCCTGTGGTTCTCCGAACTGCAGTTGCCAACGGCATGAACTACCCGATCACCATGTCTTTACGTTGTTTCTGGCCTCAGGCACGGCCGAACGATTTATGGAGCAAGGCATTCACAGGATTGTAGATATCCCTGAGGACGCTAAACTTGGACGTCGACAGCGAATTCAACGTGAGTCGCTTGTTCAAAATGAACCTTACATGGACCGCGAGGTGATCCGGGATTTTGTGCAGCGCCTACAGTATCCCGTTGGGTATCTTGACTTTGAAGCTATTGCGTCACCGGTACCACTCTATTCCGGTACTACGCCATGGCAGTACGTACCCTTTCTTTTCTCGCTGCATACCGAGGCTGAGCAGGGGGCGCCAGCACGGCACACCACGTTCTACTGTAGGCCGGAGCATGATGAGCGGGCGGAGCTTGCCTCCCAATTGGAGGCTGCGTTGGCAGGTCTCAACTCTATAGTTGTTTTTGATGCCTCGCTGGAAAAGCGTATCATGCGTTCGCTGCTGTCCGCCGGTTTTCTTGAGGATGAGAAGCTCGGAGACTCGTTTGCCGAACGGATCGCCGACCTTTTACCGCTTTTTCGGGGGTTTGGGTGGTACTCACCTGAGCAACGCGGAAGTGTATCGCTGAAAGCCATTTTGCCGCTCATGACGAGCCAAGTAGGTTACAAGAGTCTGGAGGTAGCGGACGGGTTGTCGGCCGGGGTCGAGTACCTTGCTGCTCGGCGGGACTCAATCCGAGCTCTACCTGCAGCGTCCAACAGGACCAAGCTCGGCGAAAGTCTGGTTGAGTACTGCTCTGTAGATACGCTCGGGCTGTACTATATCGTGAAACGCTTACAGGCTATTGCTGCTGGCGCCGCAAGCGCTGGCACCGCAACCCCAGCTTAAACATAGCCGCCGACGTCAGCCGCAGCCGCCACCAGCCACGGAAGGCGCGCCCGGTGGCCGATGGCCTGAAGGCGCGACCGACCACCGGGTATCTACATCGTCACGTCGCTACATCGCCGAGGAACGACCCTGTTCAAGTTGCAGCGTGATACTGGTTGCGTCGCACACCTCGCCGGGTCCGTAGTACTGGATCGCTCCTGGGTAGCGATACGCTGTCTCCATGGCCCACGACTCGCGCTGCTCTGCAAAGGCCCGAAACGGTGCGCCGGAGATTTCCACCAAGGCTTTCTTTATCACCGGCTTGTCTTTACCGTGGCGACGCTCAAGATTCATCATCTGAGATAGTGGGGCGCCGCCGGGGCTCCATTCCGAGGCTTTGCCTGCAAGGCCCTTCACCGTGGCAATATAGCCATGGAGGTTGTTCTGAATCAGGAGCGCCGTCGTCCGTCCAAGCGCATAACAATAGTCGGCGTCAAAGTTTGATGGAAAGGCGCAACGTCCTTCATAGCCAAAGAAGTGCGTTAGGCTGGAAAACGTACCATCAAACGCACCTCGTGATTTGCGTTCGCGAAGGGCCGTAGTCGTCATATCTACGAGCAGTTCCTCGGTTTCTATGCGAGATACCTGCACATTGCCGTGCGGGTCGCGGTCCATCAAGAGTTGGCGCTGTATCTCGTTCGGCAAGGTAGAGAATACATACGACGAATCACGAGATAGACGGCGGTTGACCCATTCGGCCTGGTCTTCAAAAGTCGTAAGTGTACTGAAGTAGTCTTCGTCCTCGGATAAGAGAGTGTTAAGCTCTCCAATGAGGGTGTTCATCTCGGGAATTGCTTCGATGAGTCCTTCGGGTAAGAGAACCAGCCCGTAGTCTTTGTCTTGCTTGGAGCGTTCAACGATGGTCGATACAATACTCTCTACAATAGAGTCGAGCGTAAGCCCTTTTTCGGCGACTTCTTCACCAATCAGGCAGATGTTGGGGCGGGTTTGCAACGCACATTCTAAAGCTATGTGTGATGCCGAACGACCCATGAGTCGAATGAAGTGCCAGTATTTTTTTGCTGAGTTGGCGTCCCGTGCGATGTTGCCGATGAGCTCCGAGTAGGTTTTGGTAGCCGTGTCAAAGCCGAACGAAACCTCAATCTGCTCGTTCTTTAGATCTCCATCTATAGTCTTGGGTACACCGATTACCTGAATTTTAGAGCCTATATCGGCCAGGTACTCGGCAAGCAGACCAGCATTGGTATTCGAGTCATCCCCACCAATAACAACCAGCGCGGTGATTCCGCGCTCTTCAAAGACTTTCACGGTCTTTTCAAACTGCTCGCGACTCTCCAACTTGGTACGTCCGGAGCCGATCATGTCAAAGCCGCCAGTGTTGCGAAATGGTGCTACGGACTCTGGGGTGAGTTCCACACAGTCGTCGGCAAGTATGCCGCCCGGGCCATTGCGAAACCCAAAAAGTTTGGAGTCCTTGGAGGCGGACTTGAGACCGTCAAGAATCCCAATAATTACGTTGTGTCCACCCGGAGCCTGGCCACCGGACAGAATGACCGCCACGTTGCGAGGGGTATCCGCTGAAGAATTTTCACCCTCAACAAATTCTACCGACTTCGAATTGAAGGTCAGCGGGAACAACTCTTCGACTCCCTTGCTTGGGTTATTACCGGCCGAGTCCTCACGGTACTTAACAGTTACTTTGTTTGGCTCCTGAGTTAGTATCGTCGGAGTCTTGGGTTGATACTCGTTTCGTGCTTTTTGAAGTGGTGAGATCTTCATTGTTCTTCTCCATTTCGGTCTTTCGAATTACTCATGTAACGGAAGCCTGCGGTTTGTTGCTGTAGCACATCCAAGTGTAGTGAGGCCCCGGAGAAAGACCAAGTTCTCGGCGTTGCATGTTGATGGAGGAGGCCGTGGAAGCTACACTGATCTTTAGTATGCAGCAGATAAAACCGGTAGCCCTTGTACCCGCCGTTCAGCGTTACGACTGGGGCTCCGCCACAGAATTCCCGCGCTTATTTGGTATGCCCAATCCAGAAGCTATACCATTGGCTGAGCTGTGGTATGGTACCCATCCTGACGGACCCACCCAGGTGTGCGATTCGGTCGGTTGCCCTGCTGGCTACGACCTTCGTTCGTATGTCCAGCACTACCCGGCGCAGAGTCTTGGATCTGAGGTTGTCGAGCGCTTTGGCTTGGAGTTACCCTTCCTGCTCAAAGTCATTGCCGCTGCGCGGCCCCTCTCTTTGCAGGCACATCCGAGCAAAGAACAGGCCGAGGCCGGTTTTGCGCGCGAAGAAAGTCTGGGAATTCCCGTCGGCGCACCAAATCGCAGTTACCGTGATCGAAATCACAAGCCGGAGCTCCTTGCCGCGCTCACTCCATTTGGTGCTATGGTTGGGTTCCGCGAGCCCAATGAAATAGAGAGTTTCCTTGCGCCCCTCGGCTCCGAGGCAGCCCCGCTAAGTAGAGCACTTGTGGCACGTGGTATTGAGGGTGTCTATGATGCGGTTCAGGCGATGTCGGCCCCTCAGCTGCAGAGTATTGTCAACGCCGCTACAGCCGTGAGTGCTGACGAACACGGCCGGGAGGGCGAACACGGCCAGCGCAGTGGAGACAATCGGGAAGCAGATAGTCGGGAAGCAGACAGTCCGCGGAGTCTGTGTTATCACACCATCGCAGAGCTTTCCACGGCACGCCCCGATGATCCGGGCATTCTTGCCCCACTATATCTGAACGTGCTGCACCTACAGCCGGGACAGGCTCTCTATCTGCCGTCTGGAATTCTGCATGCCTACCTGTACGGGGTAGGGGTCGAGATTATGGCAAACTCAAACAACGTGCTTCGAGGTGGTTTAACGTCAAAGTTTATTGACCGCCAAGAATTACAGAAAGTTGCACGGTTTGAACCCTACCAAGCTCCTCTGCTTGATGGGGTAGCACCGCGGGAGTTTCGTGCCTCGTTTGAGGAGTTTGCTCTTTCTCGGCTCGAACTCACTGCAAATCCGCTTACCGTCGCTCGCTCCCAAGCAAGCCCGGAAATTCTGTTGTGCACGCAGGAAACGGCGCTATTCCGAGAGTTAACCAATGCTAACTCGGATGGGGATCAGCTCCAAAGCCGTGAAATTCAACTACCGGCCGGCACGGCTATGTTTGTCCCGGCATGCTGTGGGGAGTATCAACTCCTCGGCCCGGGAACCGTGTTTCGTGCCTGCGTTAGCACTGGTGCCAGCGTTGGCACCAGTGCCGATGCAGGTGCCAATGCCGGTACCGAAGTGGCTCCGGCATGATTACGGTCTGGATCGATGCCGATAACTGTGTCCGTGAGGCACGAGCTTTTGTAGAGCGCGCAGCCTGCCGTGGGAGAGTGCGAGCGGTATTCGTGGCCGACCGTCCAATTCGCACCACCGACAGCCCCCAGGTAGAGCGTGTGCTGGTTAGCTCAGGTGATCAACAGAGTGACAAAGTTATTCAGGAGCGGGTGCAGCTAGGCGATATAGTCGTGACTCGCGACATTCCCCTTGCCGCCGAGCTGGTTGAGCAGGGTATTGTCGTGCTGAATGACAGAGGCACGGTCTGGACCGCCGAGAACGTACGCGAGCGTCTTTCTCTGCGTGATTTCAAGGAAGATATGCGCGTGCAAGGGCTCACACCCAAACGCATGCAACGTTACGACAAACGAGATGCGGCGACATTTGTGGCTGCTTTAGACCGCGAGATTACCCGAGCTACCGCACGTGGCCGGGTAGAACCATAGCGGCTGGTCAGCACTCGTACAACGCCGCTCTCCATTAAAACTCGGCTGAACGCGGAGTGCGAGGAAAGGGAATTACGTCGCGAATGTTTTGCATTCCCGTTACGTACTGCAGCAGGCGCTCAAAGCCTAACCCAAACCCGGAGTGCGGCACCGTGCCGAATCGGCGTAGATCCAGGTACCACCAGTAGACAGCCGGATCCAGACCAAACTCCTGCATGCGGCGCTCAAGTACATCGCCCCGTTCCTCACGCTGGCTTCCGCCAATAATCTCTCCCAGCCGTGGAACCAGCACATCCATGGCGCGTACGGTTTTCTCGTCCTCGTTGAGTTTCATGTAAAAGGCTTTTATCTCTTTGGGGTAGTCAGTGACAATAACGGGCCCGCGCACTACCTCCTCGGTGAGAAACTTCTCATGCTCGGACTGCAGGTCTGTTCCCCACGTGACCGTATACTCAAAGTTACGTCCGGAGGACTCAAGTTCCTTAACCGCATCGGTATAGGTCATGTGGGTAAAGTTTGAATTAACCAGACGCTCAAGAGCCTCAATGAGACCTTTCTCAATGCGAAGATCAAAGAACGCCATGTCCTCGTTGCAGTCACGGAGCACCGCACCAATTACACTTTTGAGAAACTTTTCGGCAAGTTCCATGTTACCTTCCAAAGCACAAAAGGCAAGTTCGGGCTCAATCATCCAGAACTCGGCCAGGTGACGAGTCGTGTTTGATTGCTCGGCGCGGAAGGTGGGTCCAAAGGTGTAGACGCGCTCCATGGCGCACGCAAAAATCTCGGCATTAAGCTGGCCGCTCACCGTCAGATATGATGGCTTGCCGAAAAAATCTTTTGTATAATCAACTGCAGCGGCCGAGGCGGAAGCTCTCGCTATATCTAATGTGGTAACTTGAAAAAGTGCCCCTGCACCCTCGGCATCGCTTGCCGTGATAATGGGTGAGTGCAGATAGAGAAACCCTTCATTTTGAAAAAAATGATGGACAGCCATGGATGCGGCGTTGCGCACACGCGTTACCGCCCCAAAGGTGTTGGTGCGGGGCCGTAGATGTGCAATTTCGCGCAGATACTCAAAGGAATGCCGCTTCTTCTGCAGCGGATAGGTTTCAGGTGGAGCGTCACCCACTACCGTAAAGGAGCTCACTGATAGCTCAACCCGTTGGCCTTTACCCGGGCTTTCTACAAGCTTCCCCTCTAATTCAATGCTTGCGCCGGTATGTAAGCGCTCCAGCTGATCGGCAGCGTGTCCGCCGTCAAGGCTGATTACCGCCTGTAGGTTGGAGAGACACGAACCGTCGTTGATCTCC
>CAZQIK010000031.1:0-9399 GCA_964593085.1 uncultured Spirochaeta sp. | reverse complement strand
GGCCTCCGCAATCTGCTTTACTCATACGGAACTCAAAAGATCTTGGGTGTGGACACGCCCGAGACCAAAGAGTTGTGGGAGCACTCGTACCGCGCTGCGTTCTACGCCTATAATCTGACTAAGAATATAACTCGTAAGAAACAGCTCCTTGATGATGTTTACGTTGGTGGTATTCTACACGATATGGGAAAAATCATATTTTCGTCGGTGCATCCCGAAGTGCACGGCAAGATGGAGGCCTTCTGTCGCGAGAAAGGCTTCTCGATAGAACTCTTTGAGGACCTTGCAAACGGGGTGAACCATGCCGAGATAGGTGGAATCGTGGCTGAGAACTGGAACTTTCCAGATGCCTTGGTCAATGCGATACGGTATCATCACCACCCGACCGATGCGCCTGAAGAGTTTCAAGAGGTTGCTCTTGCCGTCTATATGGCAAACACTCTGTGCCACTACAAAGAGGACCGACTTTCGTTTGATCAGGTCTACGATGAGGCGCTACGCGAATTCCGAATGCAAAATGAGGAAGACCTCCTCAAGGTTGAGACACGGCTTGCCGAGGCATTTGACCGGGACGCCCGAGTTTAAACGGCTTAAGCCTCCTGCCTGCTGCTAACTCACCGTCCGCCACCACGACAACGCGATGCCTGCCGCAACACCTACATTGAGCGTTGCTTTCGGCCCGTGACACGGAATGCTCACACAATGTACATCCGGAGCGGCAAGCGTTGTCGGGTCTATGCCAAGTTCCTCGTTACCTAAGACTAAAATTCCATGTCGCGGAAACTCGAACTCCTCTACCGGTGTGCCTCCAGTTTCTAGCGCTACAATCGTGGCGTCCGGCTGTATCGTCCGTAGCTCCGACAGCGAGGCACGCGTGATTTTCAACATTTCAAGGGCGCCCATTGCGGCCCGCTGGCTACGAGGATGGTGTTCATCTGCACACCCCGGGGACAGGTAGAGCTGGCGACAGCCAAAGGCGGCCGCTGTACGAGAGATCGAACCAATATTAAATGGCGAACGTAACGACTCCAGATAGAGGGTAATTTCGGCGATGTGTGTTGGCAGTGCCGGAGCAAGCGTCAGCGTACCATTTGGTGAGGAGTCGTTCGGCGCATTAGTGAGCGGTGGAAGGAGATCCCAGTCGGCGGGGGCTATTCCACAGAGGGCTTCAAGGGATGCTGCTGCTCGTTCACACAGCTGTTCAAGGACCGTGTTGGCCAGGGCTTCTTGACTTTCTATTGCCGTGGCAAGTGCACCCAGTCGGGTGCTGGTCTCCTGGGCCTTGGGGTCGTCCTTTGCAAACTCTGCGGCCACCCGCAGCAGCGCTGCTGCGCTGGCGGCCGGTTGCTCCGCTTGGCGAAGGTTGCGCTGAATATCAAGAACAATGCGGTAACTTTTTCGTAGCTGAGTTGAATATGGTAAACGACGAAACTTACGTGGTGAGATCACCGGCTAAAAAGACGCCTTTACCATTTCGTAGATGTCTTCAGAAGAATGGGCAACTGGACTGTACCCGCTCATCTCAAGTCCAGCGGCAATTTCAGACATCTCGAACATGTCGTCAAGTCGGATATCGAAGTCTCGTAAGCGCGATGTGAGTCCCAAGCGTCCCATCATGCGGCGCACTGCCGAGGCAGCTCGGGCCGCGTCCTCGTTTGAGTCCAGACCATCGGCTTCCTCACCAAGGGCTTCCGCGATCTTTATCAGCCTGTCGGTGCGCGGAGCCACGGCGTAGTCGAGCATGTGCGGTAGCAGCACCGTTGCGACCCATGCCTTAGGGATGCCGTACTTCGCATTGATGGCATAAGTAAGGGCTCCGGCTGGTCCTTGTACCGAGGAAGACAAAGCAATTGCGCAGGCCATTCCGGCCTCGCATGCGCGGAATCGGCCACGGAGGTCCTCGGACTGCCGGTGCATAAGATTGACCGCGTCATGAACGGCACGGCAACTTTCCAGAAAAAGCGTCTCTGATAGGAACGTGTTGCGCTTTGAGAAATAACCCTCGCACGCTGCGGTTAGGGTATCCAACAGAGCGGCGCCAACTGCCTTTTTAGACAAGCTCAGGTTAAGGCGAGGATCTACCAAGACTTCACGAATACTACTGGGGCCCAGGCGCACCGAACGCGCGGTTCTTGATGCCCCATCCACCATGACAACATCCTCGGTAAAGAGAAAGTGGTCACGAATGGCAGTGGGAATAGCAATACATGGGAGCGCACCCTTGGGGTTGGGCGTTCCGTTAAGAAACGAGGTGCTGCCAGCCTCCTGATTTGGCGCTGCCACCGAGGTGCAGCGAGCGGCTAAGACGGCGTTCATGCCTCCAAGCCCAATAACCATTTGTACCTTTCCGGCACGGGCAAGGCCTATGGCTTCATCCAATGAACCGGATTGCGCTCCGGTGATGAGCTCGTCGTGGAGTATTACATCTATACCTTTTTTGGAAAGAAGGTCTTGCACCCTACGGATATGCCCCGCTTCACGCATATTGGGTTCGGTAACAAGAAGAGCACGAGTCCCATATGACGAAGCAATAACTCCGAGTCGGTTGAGAACATCAACACCAAAAGTGATTCGAGCGGGTACGTGGAAAACACTATCCGGCATGAGCCATCCGCCTTGTAGGTCCGTTCCGCCACTGTGGCCGATATTGGGCCTTCAGGGCAGGCCAATGCATTTGCCGGCCAAGGGCTAACGCGGAGTTTTATAGGTCAAACATATCCATTATTCGATCGGCAACTACGCCAAGAAGTTTGTTGTCGATATAATTAGGATCTTCAAGCTTTTTTGCAACTTCAGCTACGCGGTCTGCCCGTACATCTTCACCAGCACGTACGGTATCTTGTGCACGCAGAAACTCGGCCTTGAGGCGGGCTTCGTCGGAGAATGCGATTGAGTCACCGCTTTCTTTACGACGAGCGTTCGCATCGCCTTGAGCTTTTTGAAACTTTTGCACTGGGTCTATTGGACCAAGCCTGTCGATTGTCATGGCAGAGTCTTCCTTTCAAATACAGTATCGGCAGCCAACTCTTTAATTTTAACGCTTTTTCTCGCCTGATACAAGCAGCGTGAACTCACCTTTAATGGAAGCGCGTTGAGCAAACTCATTGTGGATCTCAACTGTTGTGCCAAAACGATACTCCTCATGAATTTTGGTCATCTCCCTGCCAAGTATCAGTTGCCGCTCCGGCTCGGCTTCCACCATCTCGGCCAGGGCCGCAACAATACGATACGGTGATTCATACAGCACAAACTTGTCACCGCTGGCAAGCAGCTCGTGTATTCTAGATCGGCGTTTTCCCCGTTTGATCGACAAAAAACCTTCAAAAATTACGGTCTTTCCTGGAAAAGGATCAATACTCAGGATGGCGGAGAGCGCAGCTGGTCCTGGAATAGGAACGACCTCATGGCCCGCCTTGTATACCGTTTCAACTAAGGCACTTCCTGGATCACTTATGCCTGGAGTGCCAGCATCACTAACATAGGCAGCCTCCCCATCCTCGCCAAGGCGTTCGCAGAGTTGCTCAGCAACACGCCGTTGCTGGTGCTGTGGGCAGCTCCACAGTTCGGCTCGAATACCATAAGCTTGAAATAGCCTTCCGCTATGTCTGGTATCCTCACAAAGGATAAGATTTACAGAATGGAGAATTTCAACCGCGCGATAGGTGATATCCTTGAGATTCCCGATTGGTGTAGCAACCATGTATACCCGACCCATGAATCGAGTGTAGTCACCCTTTCTCGGCTTGCCTATCCCCCTTGTGTGCAGCTAACTTTGCAGCCGATAGGTAAACAGGAGGCTCCACTATCCATTTTTTCGTACTGGCCCTCGTTGGTATCGTAGTCGCAATTCTCGTGTACAGTTTGCTGCGTTTCGGTAATGGTGGTGGGATAATCCCCGCTGCAGGCAAGACTGGCTTAGGTGGCGCTCCACTTGAGGTGCTGCGTCCATGCCCCTTGTGTCGAACTATGCTCCGCAGAGGCGAACGTGTACACACGGTCGTGTATTCGGGTGCGTCTGCGCCGCGGGGTGACGCTCGGCAGGGTGCGTCGTCCCGCCGAGGTGAGGTGCGCGACGCAATTACTCATATGTTTGGCTGCCCATACTGCAGACCAGGCTCCTCGACTGCCGCTGCCAATGCTCGCATCTGTCCTGTGTGCCGTGCTACACTTCCTGAGGATGCTTACGTGGTGGCTCGTATGTTTGAGCGTCAAGGGCGAAAGCATATTCACGTCCTTGGGTGTACGGAGTGTCGCAGCGGAGCCCGTCGCACCTTGCCGAGAAGCTCAACCGAGGCGAGCGGTAGCACTGAAGCAAACACCGGTGTTCAAAAAGAGTGACCGTAGTCTGTTGGTTTGGGTCGGAGATTGTGGTGAAGTTGAAAAAGCAAAGAAGTTTCCAGTACCTTGGACGCCTACTTATCCCATATCGATATAGTTCCACCGTCTTAGTCGTCTGTGCGCTCTTTCTCCTTTTGGCGCCACAGTTGCGGTCCTTAGGTTACACTGAGGCTACTGGCGCGCGTTATTTTGGTATTCACACGCTTGAAATTCACAGTCGGACGCTTTCCGTGCACTTTGAGGGCGATCCGGAAGCCTCGCATATCACGGTTGAGGGTGTGGATCTCACCTCCCGCTACCGTATAGAGAGTGAACGTGATGCGGGTGTGTTGCGGATTCGGGTGGTGGGTGACGACTCACCGGCGGCGTCGTTGGACCGCGCGCGCGTCGTGCTTAAGGTGCCGCCGCACCTGCAGATAATTGCTGAGACTGCGTACGGCGATATTTCGGTGAGAGGTGTACATTCAGGCCCTCTGCAACTCTTATCGGGCACTGGAGCGGTGCATGTCATAGACTCGGCTGGGGATCTTATGCTTCGAACAAATTCGGGCCAACTGCTCATGGAAAATGTTCGTGGTGAAGCAGCCTTAACTGCCGGACAAGGCGAAATAACGGTGCACGGCTTTGAAGGGGAGCTCACGGCTCATACTACGCTTGGATCGCAGCGGTATACACATGTGCGTGGCGGCTTGTCAATCTCGACAAACTCCGGGGATCTAACCATAGAGAATAGTGAAGCACAACTTAGGATGACCAGCACGCATGGATCTATTCGAGCCGTAGGGGTGATGTTGAACGGCCCCTCCGAAGCCCGTTCGCTTGCTGGCGATATGACAGTGCTTCTGAGAAACCACTCAACGGATCTGATGCTGGATCTCCACGCCGAAGCTGCAGGACGAATCATGCTTAACGGTTCGGAGCTTGGGTCAGGGGTCCAGCCGGTTGCCGAGGATAGCGCTGATACTGAGGATACCGCTGATACCGATGGGCTGCTGAGGTTCAGTGTTCATGTCGGCAGTGGCGTACTACATCTCTATACCGATGGATTGGAACCCGAGACCGAGGGGGCCGCGCCCAATGGAGTTCAAGACACAAGCAGCAATGGAGCAGATGGGTGAGTCGCAAGGCTTCACCTTCCGCCGGAGCACGGCTTCCTGTGGGGGTCAAACTTGGTTTTGGTGTTTGTGACCTTGGGGGGAACCTTTTCTTTACCGTCATGGGCTTCTACATGCTTTTCTTTTTAACCGACCATCTTGGGTTGCGCGCGGGGCTTGCAGGCACTGCACTCATGATTGGTAAGGCTTGGGACGCGGTAACGGATCCAGCGGTAGGCTATCTGTCGGATCGCACACGAACTCGTTGGGGCCGCCGCCGGCCCTACATCTTCTGGGGCGCCATAGCTCTTTTCTTCACTATGGTTCTCATGTTCACTGATGTGGGCTTTCAAAGCCAGTCGGCTTTATTCTTGTGGGTTGGATTCACCTATTGTTTGCTTAATACGGCCTATACCCTGGTCAACATTCCCTACGGTGCACTGACGCCGGAGATTACTACGGACTTTTACGAGCGGACCGTGCTTAATGGGTACCGGATGGTTTTTGCTGTGGTTGGTACTTTTGTGGGTGCTGCCGCGGTGCTGCCTTTGTTGGGGGCCTTTGGCGGGGGGAATCTTGGTTGGACTATGGTTGGGGTGGTTATGGGAGCGGTGATGGCGGTAACGGCGCTGATCACCTTCTTTACGATACAAGAGAAGCCACATCCTCCGGCAGTGCCTGGGATTAATGTGTTCCGTTCCTATTTTGAGGTGTTACGGATGAAGCCTTTCGTTACTGCGCTCATTCCGTGGGCCTGCCATATTACGGGAATCAACATCATCCAAGCATCGTTACTGTACTATTTTCGTGTCATTTACGGCTTTGAGGCCGGATTCCAGATTGCGTTACCGATCCTCTTAGGCAGTAGCATGTTCTTTATCCCAATTTGGGTGAAGGTATCGGCCCGTATAGGCAAGAAGGCCAGTTACAATATTGGAATGGGGATTTTTGCGGCTACGGTGCTGTGCTTCTTCCTCTTTGGCCACCTGGCCGGGGTCGAGCTTGCTTATGTACTTATGTTCATTGCTGGCGTAGGCTTTGCCACCCAGTACGTTATGCCCTTTGCAATCGTGCCGGATGTAGTTGAGTATGACTTTGCGGATACCGGGGTTCGGCGTGAAGGAGTGTTCTACGGGCTCTGGACTTTCGTGAGTAAAATGGGGCAGGCTTTTGGAATTGCACTTAACGGATGGGTGCTGACCTGGTTCGGCTATCAAGAATCGGTGGCGGGTGCACCTGCCCCGGTGCAGACGGAAGCCGCCCAGTTTGGTATTCGTCTCTTGGTTGGACCCATTCCTGCAGTCTTTTTTGTCATCGGGATTGTGGTGTTATTGCAGTATCCCATCAACACGGTGCGGTACCAGGAAATTATTGATAGGATTGCACGGCGCGATGCAGATGCTTCGACTTAAGTTACTGGCTCTCCAGGAGCGACTCCCTTGGCGTGTACAACGCGTCGTGGTGTTTTGGCGCGCGGTTGTGCGTCGCTACAAAGTAGACCGTGGCGCCTTACTGGCAAAGGGCCTGGCCTTTAGTTTTGTCTGGGGGACGGTTCCTTTGCTGTTTGGGGTATTTCTGCTGCGGCTTGACTCGCCCTTAACGCCACGGGTTCGCGCCTTGGTCTCCGACCAGGCACTCGGTTTCCTTCCCCCCGACATGCGCTACGATCTCCTCCTGCAGCTGACTCGCGTTGGAGGAGGCGCTTTGCCCGGCGTTGTTACCGTCTTTGCACTCGTCATTGCCGTTATATCCATGTTTGATTCCTTAGAGCTTGCCATGTCTACCATGCTTGGTAGCCGCCGCCGCCATGCCCACTTCCGCAAGTTCATCTCGCTTGGCCTTATGATTGGGGTTGTCACCTTGTTTTATGCGGCCGCGGTGGCTGCTCCACTCGTTCGCTTACCGGTTGAATTGACGAATCTCACCCCTGGCTTCAATACCTGGTATGCTCATGGTGTTACCGGCCTCCTGTTTGCGACAATGTTCTATGGTCTGCTACGGCTCTTTGCACGACGCCCCCTGAAGCAGAAATCGACCTTTGGGGTGTGCCTTGTTGCGGCCGTCGTGTGGCAAGTTGCCGGACGAGTTGTAGGTATTGCGATGAGGGCTGTCGGCTCACGTTACTTGATTTACGGGGCAGTGGCCTGGGCCGTGATTTTTCTTTTATTCATGCGTATACTAGCAGATATCATTATTCTTGCGAGTATAGTTGTCGGACGTTTCTCTCCAACTGAAGAAGAGGAAATTCTCCGGCTTCTGGAGTCGAACAAAGAAGCGGCTCCACATCAACTACCCTGGAGGGTTGTACGAAATGAGTGACGACACCCTGTTTGACAAAATCTTACGTAAGGAGATTCCGGCCGAGGTTGTGTATGAGGACGAAAGCGTTCTTGCATTTAACGACATCAATCCTCAGGCTCCGGTTCATGTGCTGGTGGTACCCAAAGCCCGTTTCTGCAATGTGAGCGAACTGAAAGATGGGGATGCCGAAACTGTAGGCCGATTCATGATGGGGGTCTCGCGTGTTGCTGAGAAGCTTGGTCTGACAGAGCGAGGCTTTCGGGTGGTGTTCAACACCGGGCCAGATGCTTTACAAACCGTGGAGTACATTCACGCCCATATTCTTGGTGGGCGTAGCATGGAGTGGCCTCCGGGTTGAGGAGCAGTCCGGGGCCGGGGCTTGCAGAATTGCCGCTGCTTCGATAGCATCCGCTCAATGGAGAGCATGAAACGTAGCGTAACTTGCGGCGAACTGCGCGCCGCCGACCTTGAAAAAGAGGTCATACTGAACGGTTGGGTGCATCGCAATCGCGATCACGGCGGAATACAGTTTATTAATCTCCGGGATCGGTACGGCTTAACGCAGGTCGTCATTGATCAGGATGCGCCCGAGCTTCTGCGGAACGCAGGCGCGGCGTTAAAACCGGAATACTGCATTGCAGTGCGGGGCCGGGTGCGAGCACGGCCGGACGGCATGAAGAATGTAGAAATGCTTACTGGTGATATAGAAGTTGCTGCAAGCCAGATTCGGGTGCTTTCTATGTCTGAGGTTCCGCCTTTTGTTATTGATGAACGGTCGGACGCTAAGGACGATCTTCGCTTGCGCTATCGCTACCTCGACCTCCGCTCATTTTCTATGCAGCGCAAAATCAAACTGCGCCATGAAGTAATGCTGAGCGTGCGCGAGTATTTGAGTGGCGAGGGGTTCTACGAGATTGAGACCCCAAGTATGATCCGCTCTACGCCGGAAGGCGCGCGTGATTTCCTTGTTCCGTCCCGTCTTCATCCGCGCAAGTTTTATGCGCTCCCACAATCTCCACAACTATTCAAGCAGCTGTTGATGGTCTCAGGCTTCGACCGCTATTTCCAACTTGCTCATTGTTTTCGTGACGAGGATGCGCGTGGTGATCGGCAGCCTGAGCACACCCAAATTGATATGGAGATGAGTTTTGTCGGCCGAGATGATGTCTTTAAGGTCATCGAAGGGCTTTTCTCGTTTGTCTTTGGTCGATGTCTCAATGTGCAGCCGGAAACCCCGTTTGCCCGCATTTCCTATCATGACGCAATGAACCGCTACGGCAGCGACAAGCCAGATCTACGCTTTGGGCTTGAACTGCAGGATTTTGCCGAGTTTGTGCCCAAGGCTGAGTTCGCGGTTTTTCAAAAGGTGCTCGAGTCCGGTGGTGCTGTACGGGGTCTTAAGGCCGAGGGCTGTGGAAGTTACTCACGCAAGCAAATTTCCGATCTTGAAGAGACCGCAAAGATTTACGGTGCCGGGGGCCTGGCCTGGATGAAGGTCACGGAACAAGGCCTTGAGGGCGGGATTTCTCGATTCTATGAGGGCGTGGCGGCTGAGATCATTGCGGCCTACCAGGCCAAGCCGGGTGACCTATTGCTTTTTGTTGGTGCCAGTTGGCAGACCGCCTGCACAGCACTTGGCGCTGTGCGCTCCAGGCTTGGAAATGAG
>CAZQIK010000030.1:0-9455 GCA_964593085.1 uncultured Spirochaeta sp. | reverse complement strand
GCGTAAGTCCAAGTGTAGCCAGCCCGCCCTCGGCTGTCAATGTTGAGGCCCGATGCTTACTCCAGCTGCAGGATTAAGACCTCATGCGGTGCAATGCCGTGGCCGGTCTGAATCTGCGTTCCGGTCTCGGCGTGCGTGCCAAGAAGAAGCTTCGCGCCCTCGGTCGGTAGTAGGTTGGCCAAGTCTTTTGGGACTTGGATGAATTTGCGTAAGCCAAAATTGAGCACTACGAGAATGCTCCCGGCCGTTGTGCGGGTCGGGGGTGCCGCGCCGGGCTGGCCCGTTGTGCGGGACGGGGGCGCCCCGCCGGACGCGGCCGCTGTGCCAGCTGTCGGGGCTTGGCTGCCCAGGTAGCGGCGGTAGGCAAGCAGGTTGCCTTTGCCCTTGCGTAAAAACTCAATGTCGCCGGAGCGTAAGAGCTGTTCGCTCTTGCGCAGCGAGATGAGTGACTGGTACCAGCGCCACAAGGACTTAGGGTCACGTTGCTGCGCAGCAACATTCTTGCGGACGTAGTTGTGGTGAACTCGTAGCCACGGCCGCACATCGGGCTGGCAGAAACCGCCGTGTGGGGTAGAGTCCCACTGCATGGGGGTGCGTTCCGGGTCGCGGCCGTACCACCACAACGGCCACATGCGAATGCCAAGTGGGTCCTGCAGTTCCCTGTGGTGAATGCGCAGGTTGTTCATGCCTATTTCTTCACCGTAATAAAGGAAGGGCGTTCCGCGCAAGCTCAGCAGCATCGTGGCCGCTACTCGGGCGCGGGCTGCGGTGCAGCCTGGCTTGCGGTAACGCCCATAATGACGGCGGCGGTCATGGTTGCTCAGGGTGAAGTTGGGCCACCCTTCATCGCCTATTGCGTTGTACCATTTGCGAATTGAGTTGTAAAAGCGTGAAGCCTTCCACGGTTGAGCCAGAAAGTCAAAGTTAAATGCCAGATGGAGTTCCTGGTTGTGCTGGTTCTGATACGCGGCGGCATTGGTAGGATCATGGTCAAAAACCTCGCCGACCAGAACACGATTGTGCCCGTCAGCGGCGGTGTACTCCTCGGTGACCTGGCGCATCTCGCGGCATATATCATGAGTCTCGGGGCGATTGCGGTCGTATACGTGTTTCTGAAAAAGGTCTGGATCCATATTGAGTGAGAACGGGTTGTCGCGAAACTGGTCGTCTTTCATGAACCAGTTCACAACATCAATGCGATATCCGTCGGCACCTAAATCCAACCAGAAACGCATGACGTCGTACATCGCTCGCCTGAGCTCAGCATTGCGCCAGTTGACCTCGGGTTGATTGCGCGTAAAGCTACCGTAGTAGTACTCCTTGGTTGTGGGTTCCCACCACCATGCATTGCGAAGTTCAAACATCGATATCCAGTTGCTGGGTCGCTTTGGACGCGTGCGGGCTGCTTTGGCTGGGCCGGTCCGTGCTTGTCCTGGATGCCAGACGTACCAGTTGCGCTTGGGGTTGTCTTTGCTCGTGCGAGCTTCGAGAAACCAGGGGTGCTGATCTGAAGTGTGGTTAATCACCAGATCTATGATCACCTTGATGTCTAAACGTTTGGCCTCGGCAAGGAGTGTCTTAAAGTCTTCCAGCGAACCGAATATTGAGTCGACATCGGTATAGTTTGAGATATCGTATCCAAAGTCGATCATGGGTGATGGGTAAAAGGGCGATATCCACAATGCATCTATGCCCAGCGAGTTCTCACCTCCACGAAAATAGGAGAGGCGTTGAGTAATTCCCGGGAGGTCACCAATGCCGTCACCGTTGCTGTCTTGAAAGCTACGCGGGTAAATCTGGTAGAAGACTGCCTCCTTCCACCACGCTGAGCTGCTCATGCCCCCTCCTAGCCTGCTATCATTTATTGTGATGCTGTATGGCGATTATACTCATCATGGCCGTTGGTGGCTACTGAAATACTGAAGTCAGGCCGCAGCGGCGCAGCCCTACACGTGGCGCAGCTCTACAAGTATCGCTCATAGAGCAGCACCTCACCACCTCCAAATTGCTTGAGCACCGTGCTGCGGTCAATGATATCCGGGGCATGGTCGGCCATGCCGGGAGAGACTATCTTACGGTGCCACACGGCGTCCACCGGTAGGAGAAAACGTAGCGAGTAGCGCCGCAGCAGACGTCCCTCCATGTTGGCAATGACAAGAATCTGCCGCGCGCCTTCCGGCGAACTACGCCAGCCGTAGTAAAGTGTATTTGCGTGGATGATGTCGCCTTTGTCGCTCCAGCCGCCAAGATGTCGGGCACCGTTGGCAACCACATTACGGTTAAAGAAGTCCAGGTGAATGTCGTTACTCGGGTTGCTGGCAAGCCACGGGTTGGCTTGTCTAAATAGGCGGAGCTGCAGCGCGAACTCAGCAAACTCCGGGCTCATTGAACCTGAATGATGTGAAACGTTGCAGATATCGGCGGCGTCGAGCTGGAAGGCACGAGCAAAGCTGCGCAAGCTCGCAGCGCTGATCCCGCTGCTGGGTTCGGCGCCCAAATCCTGCAGCTGCTGCGGTGCGGCGCTGCGCAGGCCTGTGTCGGCGGCCCAGCTGTCTAGATCGTAATCGTCTACTGCGGCGGCATCCTCAAGGAGCAGCCGAAGCGATGTCTCATGACCTTGTTCCGCAAGCTCGGCAAGGAGGGCAAGTTTAGCTTCCTGGTGCTGGAGTTCAAGCTGTTCTTTAGCCGGGAGCTCGCGGCGGTCGGTGGCTACAAGTTCGCGTGCTGTCGGAATCATGGCCAGGCAGTAACCGAGCTTGCGGTCAGACTCTAACCTATCGGCCGCTATGCGACGGTCAAGCACAGCACGCAGCTGTTCCTCTTCTCCGGTTGGTGGGCTCAGAAGCCTCTCAATACGAGTCTCGAGCTCCGTGCGGTCTGCGTATCCGCCAACTCCGGCAGGTGAGTCGTAGAGATACAGAAAGATTGTGGCGTCTGTCTTTATCAGCGAAGTAAGTCTGCTAAGTTCATCAAGGAAACCGGGTGTGTCCGTGCTACCTGGCCGTGCGACCAATGATGCGCGCGTGTGGAATCCTAACTCCTTGCAGCGGCGGAAATGCTGCGGTGCGGCATACATGCTCTCCGGAACATACCAGACCAGAAAGGGTGCGGCCTCATCGGCCACAATTTTGGTGTCGTAGAGGCCGCCTAAATCGCGAAAAAAGAGCCACGGTGTACCTACTGTTGAGTTGTAGAAAAACATAGGCGAACCGGGAAAGAACCCCAGATTTAATGCTGTCAACGCCGGGTTATTCAAAGCGCGGTAGCCTACCTCAGGCAGTTCGCTGCCCAGATCGTTGTTGTAGTAGTCCTCCAGCGGCGTTCCTACAAGGTAGTTGCGGCTTGGTGTGGTGGCCGTCATGCGGTACAGATAGCGGGCGTTGTCATGAGTTGAGTTGCCGGTAATCCAGTCGGCCCCTTCCTTAAACACATCCTTAAAACGGTCCCATTTGGTGTAGAACCATTTGAACTTGGCATGTACGTTATGCGCAAAAATGAGTGGGCTCCACTGCTTGGTATGGTCTCCAAAGGGCAGATTCCGCTCCCAAACATGGCAGAGGTAGGTCGAGTTGTATATCCAGTTCAGATCGTCCGGCCAGGGTCGCCCGTCTTCAATATTAATGTCGAGCCGCCGAGTTATTCCCGCGACATGCTGCACCTCGGTGGACATGGCATTGAGGAACTCGTCGTCTTGAATTTTCAGGCCACTTATTTCATCTATGTCTTTGACAAAGTCCTGCCCACCGTCCACACGAACAGCGTCGATGCCGTAGTTGTTTTTGCGGTGGTACATCTCAAGAAGTATCGCCCGCACGGTCGGCTCGTCATAGCGCACATCGCGACCGTACATGTTTGGCCCGGCAAGAAAGCGGCTGTGTTTGTATTTGAGGAGGTCGGGCGAGTCCAGGTCAAAGGTGCGGAGCAGCTCCGCTCCCTGGAAATCTGCATGGCCAAGCACCGAGTCAAGCGCCACCTGTATAGGCCTGCCCGGCATGGTGTGAAGCGTTCCAATGAGCTCAAGGAACTCATCCGGGCGCCCGGTCTCAAGAATGCCAGGGTTCAGCGCGGCCGTGCCGTAAATCACTACATCGTAGCCCCAGCCCTTGAGGTCGGGCTTGCTTAAGGTCACCTGAACTATGTCGATGTCGGAGCCCGCGGCAGCGCCAGCGCCCGCGGCAGCAGCGGAGCCCGCACCCGCACCCGCGCCGGGTCCGGCGCCTTCATCCTCAACCACGAAAAACTCGCCAAAGTCGCGCATACTGCGCTCAGCCTGTGGAACCTCCGGCATAAGCTCTACGCTGTCGTAGCCCAACAGCGCCTTTTCGGTGGGCTTCATGCCTGCATAGAGGTCCAGGCCCGCCGCCTGGTTGGCGCGCAGGCGCTCGGCAAGGTCCCGGTAGCGGCGGGTAAGGGCGGCTACTGTTCCCTCTGCGGTAGCGGTCCCAACATGAATCTCAAGTGTGCTGCCAATGTCGCGTGCGCGATACGAGCCGTCGGGGTACGTTTCACGCGCCCATTCTGTGAAGTACTCCCGGTCGGTGCGACCGGCAAGCAGCGCGGCCATATCGTAGACCTCCGGTGGCGCAAACGCGCCAAGGGGAGTGGAAGCAGCCAAGGGGTCGCGTACCCGAAACTCGCTCCCATCCGGGGCTATGTAACGCAGACAGTACAGAGCACCGACAGCGTCACGGCTACCTACCGGAATACCGGAGTACACTCCCAACACGTACTCGCCAAAGCCGAGCATAGGAAGCCGGTAGCGGGTGAACTCTAAGCTCCGAGGCTCGTTGTGCACCAGTTTCTGAAAGCGGAAGCCATCTGGAGCAAAAAACAACTCCAGTTCAAGTGTAGCGCCCTGCTTGAGCAGCCTCTCTCTACCCGGAAACCAAAAACCAAAGCGGACCTCCCGCTTCTCTGCGTCCACAGGCTCTGCTCCTAAGGCGAGGCGCGCAACACGCCGGGCCTTTTCAAACTCGGTGCAACCGACACACGATTCCTGTAATGAGCGGATGAGCTCCTGTGTGGCTTTCTCATTTAACGTTACTAACGCCTGTTGCATACACCAACCCCCGAGCTCCTATTGTAAGACGAGTCGGTGGAGATTGCAAAGGCTTTCCGGCATGATAGAATGTATCTTGAACGTTGGTAAAATGGTACATTCTGGGGAGGAGCGCACGGTGAACTACAAAGTCAGTATTGTCATTGAGCAAAACGAGGCAGGGTGTTTTGCTTCTCCCCCGCGTCCCCGTCCGGTGCTGCAATGGGATGACCACCTGTCAACCGCCGTGGTTACCGAAGGACGCTCGTCTGACGATATTGTGCGTGCAGATCGTGAGGGCCGCTGGTGATCTACCTCGACACCAGCGCATTCCTTAAGCGGTATTTGCCGGAAGAGATATCGCGCCATTCGCAGACCTACGGCAGCCGAACACTCGAGTTAGTGCAGATGCAGCTAAGGCGCCCGCACCACGGTGGAGATTGCAAAGGCTTTCGGGGCGCATCAAAGATGACTGAACTAGTGGAGCAAATTGTCAAAGAAGTGACAGGTGCCGACCAAATTTTCTTATTTGGTTCACGGGCCCGCGGCACGTTTTCTGCCGACAGTGATTATGACGTTCTTGCAATCCTGCCGAGTAGTCTTGGGCAACGAGAGCGGCGCCGGCTATCCACCAGATGCAGGCAACGACTCGCCCAACTAAGCGTTGATGCTGACGTTCTGGTCAAGTCACCGGACGAAATCAAAGCCTACCAGGATAAACGTGGCAGCATAGTCCATGAAGCGCTACGGACGGGAATCCCACTGTGACAAAAAGAGAGTATCTCAAATAATGGCTGACCAACGCTCAACCCCGACGTTTAAGCGCGTGCTTACTTTGAATGAGACCAAGGTCGTTCAGTCTACAGATGTGCTTCCCCGTGTTCCTTTTCGACTCTCAACCGCTACCGGGCAGCGCCCCTGCCCGAAAAATTAAATTCAAGCGAAATTCGGCCCCTTATTTATGGCCATAAATAAGGGTTTTGAATAAGGGTCCGCATTCCTGGAAAATTCTCTTCACTCACTCCGGCTCACATGTAGAATTGCTGCCCCCTGCGAGTTACCCTTGACTTTATTAGTACGTAAACGTATTTTCAAAATATGAAAACGACAGTATCGGAACGAGGCCAAATCACCTTGCCCAAGGCAATTCGCACGTCTCTTGGCATTAAGCCGGGTACCGTGCTGGAGATTGCTCTGGAGGACGGCAGGATATTTGCCTGGAAGCGGGAGGAATTGGATTCCGTGCATGCCTGGCGGGGACGAGGAAAGAGCGTTGCAGGGATCACTACAACCGACGACTACCTGCGCATGGTGCGTGATGAATGACACTGGTAGATAGCTCAGTCCTTTTAGATATCCTGCTGGACGACCCGCGTTTTGCAGAGCTTTCTGAGGCTGCAGTCCGCCAAGCTCGGGCTGCAACCGGCCTTGTCATTTGCGAAACGGTCATGGCGGAGATCCGGCCGGTATTTGCTCATGATTCTGAACTTGAGCAGTTTTGTGACGATATCGGTCTTGAGTATCACGCGTGCCCAAGAGAAGCGGCAATGTTGGCGGGGGCAATATATGCCCACTACTTGAGCAATAAAGGTCGGGCGCAAAGGGTAGTACCGGACTTTCTCATTGGTGCGCATGCTATCGCATGTGGTTACCCTCTGCTCGCGCGCGATCGGGGCTACTATCGAGAGTACTTTCACAGTATTGAGCTGATAGAACCGAAACCAAGGTGAAGACAAACCGGCTTCCAGCCACAAGCGCAGCTATGGCAGCCGCTCTTACTCCACCAGTCGCCCGGCCTTCTTTGTATTCAAAACAATAGATTATACAAAAAGTCAGTTCCACAAGAAAACTGACGACTCCGCCAATGGAACTGAAACCAGCGACCCCGCGCCCGGTGAGTCGGACGGCCTTTATACCGTGGCCTACCACCCTAACGGTCCGGACGCTAGTGCTCATGCGGACACACAAGAGTATGACGAGGGCGATTCTGTCACTCTGTGGACCCCGGGCTTGGTGCACGACGGGTACGATTTTGTTGGTTGGTCCGAGAACCCAATTGGCGGCGGAATTATTCTGGCTGCAGAGCAAGCCGTCACCATGGGCAACACAGACGTGAATCTCCACGCACGCTGGAAAACATCTCCCGACGGCGGTGGCGGTGGTGCCGGTGACGGCGGTGCCGAGGCAGTCACATATACCGTGACCTATCATGGAAATAACGCTGGCAGCGGAACCCCACCTCCGGACACCACAGACTACGCTTTCGGTACGGACGTAACCGTGCTTGCCAACACTGGCAACCTTGCACGAACAGGCTACGAGTTTGCAGGCTGGAGCACCAACTCTGACGGCTCGGGTATTTCTCTTAATGCAGATGACACCTTCATCATGGCCGAGGCGAATGTCACGCTGTATGCTCGGTGGGACGTTGTGGTACCGGAAATTGTATCTCCAAGTGCCGGAGAACTGCTGCCCCGCAGTTCCACATACATCGACATAGAGTTCAACGTTGAAATGAATGATCAGGGCTGGAGCTTTAATACTACCGGAGTCGACTTTCCTGCGGCCGCTGGCGGTGTTGAATGGCTTGAAGACAACAGAACCTTTCGCATTCACATTGAAGAGCAGGACGCTACTGAGCTGTATCCCGGGGTTACCTACAGCTTTTTGCTCAACCCCGGAGACAAGGTAGGTTTAAGTTCTGTCATTGGCACACCCTTACCAAAGGACACCGAACTCGGCATAACGACCGAGGGTGAGCCAAACACGGCACCGCCGGAGGTAAAGGCGGTCACGGTCACCACGCATTCCGATCCCAGCGTAGAATATGAGTGCGTGCTATCGGAGGGCCTGGATCTGAACTGGGATTTGGATCCAGATCCAGATTGGGCCTGCACCGGACTTGACGGCGATGTAGCCAGCATTACGATACTGCCATGTTCAACCGTGGCACCAGCTACACCGCGCCAGGGCCCGCCAACGAGACTACCTGGCACTCGCGAGACCTGTTAACCTTTTCTTATGATGTGGGCGGGTTCACCATAGACCAAGACGACAGGAAAATGCGTCTGAACCCTTCGGGATCCAATCAGAACATTCGCCCAACAGCCTATTGGCCGGGCGGGTTCTCAACGAAACTCCACGAATTTTGTTGTACACAAATGGATTTCCGTCCAGAGATTCGGTTGCAATTGCCTCCGACATGATCGTACTGCCTGAGTATTTCTTTGACGGGCAGAGCTTTTCCACTGAATGGGGTAGTACCGGTCAAATAGACTATGACGTTCACGCAAAGGTAAGTTGTCCGGCTCCCCTTACCGGCAGTGATTGCGTGCAGGACCGGCAGTTCGTTCCGTACACGGTGACTGGTAGGTTCATTGAAGACGGTGCAGCAGTTGGTGAAGGCTATATTGTAAGTCTCTCCACAACGAACCAGAGTGAATATACCACAACGAACGCCGATAGCGAGTTTGAAATCACCGCATATGGGCCAAATCTACAACTATTCGTGGGCACTTCGTTTCAGGATGATGAATTGCTCGTCTACAAGGCCGAGGATCATTCCAATGAGTTCTTCGTTGTGGATATTGCAGGAAATACCAATCACGGAGACGTTGAGCTGACCGACCTCTGGTAGTTCTCGGTTAGCCCCAGCCATGCGACGACCCCGGCTACGGCCGAGGTTGTGCGGCCGCTGCTATGCCAAGGTTGATACCGCCTGAGAAGCCACTCTTGTAGCGTGAGTTGCCAACCGGATTGAAGTCCGGATGATAGTTGAGCCCGGCTCCGGCAAAGGCATAAATATTATGCCGTGTGCGGAAGTACATAGCTACCTGTGCCCCCGGCCCCCAGTTGGAGTAGGCGTAGCGCAGGTCATCTTCATGATCTATGGACAAACCTGAAGCTGCCAGGCCCACACTTGCCAGCAGAAAGCGCTTGTCCGAAAAGTTATGACGCGTGCCCAACCCAAGCGAGGCACCAAAACCGTAATTAGCCGCCCCGCTTTCCAAGAACTCACCATTTACCCAAGCCAGATAGGGTCTGACAAGCTCTGCGCTCATGTGGAGACCATACCGCGATCCCAGATATACCGCCGCCCCTATCGGCTGGCCCATGAGTCCCAAGTCGGCAAACTCGGTGTACTGATCCCGCGCCCGGTGTTGCATGACCCGGAGCCCCGACCCGAGCATTGCGGAGCTTTGTGCCCACGCCATTCCCGGCCCTGGCCCGGGTCCCAAGCCCGCGGCAAGCAAAACCACCAACACACCAACGCGCCACTTGTGCTGCATAGAACCTCCTTCCAGGCGCCGTAAGGCCACAGCCCCGCAAAGCAATGACACGCCTTTACTGTTTACTACATACAAAAGGTGCACGCTGATTGTTCATTTCGGAAAAAAGTTGAAAAAAATGCGCACTG
>CAZQIK010000029.1:7303-9491 GCA_964593085.1 uncultured Spirochaeta sp. | reverse complement strand
GTAGCTGAGCGTCTGCGGGTGCTACAGTCGCCGCACAACGACGGAAAGTACCAAGAAGAAACCCCACAGTGCGGCCAGCAGAAAGGCACCGCGACGCAGACCTGTGGTGTCAGCAGCATGCTGTTGCGCGCTCACCGCAGCTCGTGTTGGTGCAAGCAAACGGCGCAATCGCACCATTCCGGCATACCAGCCTGCGGTACTTTGATCAAACACAACGACCGGGTGATAAAACATCACCTCGTTATCATGCAGTGAAGGGGCAGCAGGAATGCTGCCGGAGTGTTGCTCTCCCACTGCTGCCAGCCGCGCGGTAGCTCGTTCGTACAGAACACGGAAGATTGCATCCAACTCAGCTATCTCTGCCTCACGGTCTGCGTCGCCCTGCGTGAGCAGCTCAAGAATTTGTGTCGATACCTGCCGTATCTGCCCACTCAGCTCGGCCAGCTCTTGTTCTCCCTCGGCGTTGACCGCAGCTCGGAGCCGCCCAAGATCCGGAGAGAGCTCGTCTGTTAGGACCGTGTCTCCGGCGGTGAAGTTCCGCGAACCGTCAGCCGCGCGAAAGCGCTCCTCGCTCGAGGCCCACACATGACCGAAGCTATTCGGCCTTCCAGCGCTCCGGGCCCCGGTGAGGGTCACGCCCCTTGCGTCGCTAAGACTGCGGACGGTATCTGCCAGCGCGGCCAACTCTACTTGATGCCGGTTAGGGTCGACAAGATACTGCTCTGCAACACCTGCAAGATTCGATACCGCAACTGCGCCGCTCTCGGCAAACCGAGTCATATGAGCATCTTCAATAAGAGTATGTATTTCTTGCCGCACACCAACTGCGCCCAGAACCAGGGCCACGGTTGCCGCAGCAGCACAGAGAAGAACAACACGGCTGAGCGTTGTCTTTTGAGCAGGCATGTTCACTCGCCTTCCTTTGCACTACAAGGGAAAATTAAGTACAAACCGCGTACCGTTTTCGGACTCAATATGTGCGGTGCCCGAGAGCTGCTCCACAAGCATGCCAACCAGTTCCAGCCCGAAGCCGGAGCTACTATGAAAACCAACTCCGGCTGGCAGTCCCGACCCATTATCCTCGTACACAAGGTGCACCATGTCCTGCCCCGCTCCGCGGTGCAGCTGCGCGCTCACCGATATGCGACCGTCGTTTCTCCATTTGAAGGCGTACTTAATGGAGTTTGTTATGAGCTCGTTAATAATAATTCCCAGAGGCATGAGACTGCGTGAACTTAACTCAAAGTCCCCAAGTTCGAGGTTGCTTTGAACCGGTACGGTATCACGAAAGAGCGACAGTATCTCGTCCATGAGAGCCGGAAGATAGTCGCGAATTCCAAGTTTCTCGGTAGACTCGGCCTGATAGAGCTTGTCGTAGAGCACCAACATGCTTTGTACCCGGGCAGCGGCATCCTGTAATACGCCTTCACACCGGCTGCCCTCGTGAAGCGAGGCCTGCATTCCCAGCAAGCTGCTTATAACACTCATGTTGTTCTTGACGCGATGATGCGTTTCCTTCAGGAGCATCTCTTTCTCGCGCAGCAAGGCCGCTACCTGTTCCTCGGCCTGCTTCCTCTCGGTGATATCCTGGTAAATGCCGTACACGTATGTGTGGCCGCCAATCTCACGCGGCGCCCCGGTAATGGCGACATCTATGACCGCGCCATCCTTGCGGCGCCTTTTTGTCTCTTTTTCGACACGACCGCCAGATAAGGTTACCTGGGACAGGGCGCTTGCCTCCGCCATCATTTCTGAAGAGCTAATAAGTTCGTTGAGATAGCAGCCAACTGTTTCATGCATGGTGTAGCCAAACAGACGGGTAAACTCTAGATTGCAGTCTACTACTCGGTCCTGTCCGTCCAATACAACAACTGCTACCGGCGAACTTTGAAAGAGATGCTCAAAGTGTTCTTGCTCAAGGTGACCGTGTGCGCTCATGATTTTCCTAATGGGTGGCACCATATGCGGATATACGATGTCTCGGATAGGATACCGCACTTCGCGAGCGCGCCGCAACAGTTGCGGGAAAAGTGGGCAAACAAAAAAGGCGCGAGTCGACTTTCGCCGGCCCGCGCCTTAGTTACGTTACAGGAAGAAGCTGATTAGGCTTTCTGCACCTGCACAATGAGCTCATTCATCATAGTGTGCCCGATGGTTGGATCTAAGCGGTACTTGGAAATATCGTTGG
>CAZQIK010000029.1:0-7203 GCA_964593085.1 uncultured Spirochaeta sp. | reverse complement strand
GTTTTTAGAAAATCTCTTCTATTCATTTCTGCCATGAAATCTTCTCCTGGCTACTTTAAATTATTCCGACATCGGTCGGAATCCAACACAAATACAAGCTGCACCGTTGTGCCGCTTGCTCAAGCTTAGGTTTTTTCTAGTCAACCTAATATCGATATTTTTAATTCTTTTACAGAGTAACCTATGTTTCTCAATTGCGCAAGGAAAAGTTGACGAAAACCGTCGTTTATTTGGAGAAGATCACTGAGGGGTAACGATGCACCCTGTCGGGCACGTAGAGGACTTTCACCTCCAAGTGGGTGCTCCCTGCCGGTCGCACCAAACAAAAAAGGCGCGAGTCGACTTTTGCCGGCCCGCGCCTTAGTTACGTTACAGGAAGAAGCTGCTTAGGCTTTCTGCACCTGCACAATAAGCTCGTTCATCATAGTGTGCCCGATGGTTGGATCTAAGCGGTACTTGGAAATATCGTTGGCGTTAAAGCCTCCAAGAGTTTCAGCAACCTGGAAGTACGGGGTACGTGGCCCGTACACACCGCCCATGAACACCATGTCCGGGTGGATGCGCTCGGTTACCTTCACTCGTGCTTCGCGGTAGCGTCCGTCTTCCTTGGCGGTAAAACGCACGCTGTCGCCGTCTGCAATGCCAAGCTCCGCTGCCCGTGAGGCATTGATCCACACCCGCGCGCTGTCAAGGTCTTTGGTGACCTGTGCCAGAATTGGGATGTTGGAGGTATGCGTGTGCGCATGGTAGGCCTGCTTCCCGTGCACGAGGCGGAACTCGTTGGCTCCCATTGCAAGTCCGGTTTCAGGTTCGTGCCAACGAGCAATTCCCCCAAAGCCGTTATCGGCGAAGGGCTTGCTGACGAACTCAGCCTTGCCCGAAGCGGTCTTAAGGCCCTGAAAGCCCTTGGGTTGCTCAACCTCAACCTCTATAGATCCAACAGCCTTCAGCTCATCAAGCGTGAAGTCTTGGTTTGCCAGACGCGCCTCGTTCCATTCATCCAAGGTGAAGTCAAAGTACTCGCCTACGCCCATCTTCTGTGCAAGCATCTGCACAATCTCATACGGCTCTTTGGTCTCAGGGTGAATCTTGGCAACCGCAGGCACGCGGGTCACAATAGTGGTGCCTTTGGTCTCTACTGCGTCGTTGCGCTCGCCAAATGATGCCTCAGGCAGAATGTAGTGTGCCTGCATTGCAGTCTCGGACATGTGAGTCTCGGTTACGACCAGCAGGTCAAGCGCCTGGTACCCGGCAAGCATGTGCTCGTAGTCGGGGAAGTTGCGCAGCGGGTTGTTGTGCCAGATAAAGCCAGCCTTCACTTTACCTTCAACCGCTTTCTGCATGCTGAGGTGCGGCAGTCCATGGCTTGTTCCTAAGGGAAACTCGGTGCCGACACCATCACCACGAGGGCCGCTTGGCTTAGACGGGGCGGGGTAGGGAACCGATGCAAGGCTCGCGCCCTTAGATTGCTTGATACCGCCGACCTGGCCAATGTTTCCAAGCAAGGTATTGACGTAGGCAACTGCACGAGCGGTGTCGGTACTGTTTTTGTAGCCAACGCCAAAGGCTCCCTTCCAGCTGGTGTCTACCGCTGCTGCAGGTGCTGCCTCGGCAAGCCCACGAGCAATCTCGCGGATTTTAGCTGCAGGAATGTCGGTGATCTCTGCCGCCCACTCCGGGGTATTGTCCTTAACCGCTGCGGCAAGCTCTTCAAACCCGTTAGTGTGCTCGGCAACAAACTCTTTGTCGTAGAGGTCTTCGCTAATGAGGACGTTTGAGAGAGCCAAAAGCAGCGCAAGGTCGGTACCCGGCCTTATAGGCACCCAGTCATTGAGAGCCGCACCTTCGTTCAGACGTGGGTCTACAACCACAATCTTTGCACCACGCTCCATGGCCTTGGCAAACGCAACCGTGGTTCCGGTACGAATACCTTCCGCCATATTGCGTCCAATGAACAACAGGTACTTGCTGTTTGCCCAGTCGGCATCAAGCTTTCCACCCCATACCGCACCAAGACCTTTTGTTCGAGCGGTGTTACACGCAGAGTTGTGCGTCTGCAGGGTATTCACGCCCTTGGCGTACATAAGCCGGTGCCAGAATGCCGAGGAATGCGGAAAATGATGGTAATTGGCAAAAGCTGCCTGTGGCCCATACTGGTCAAGAACCGCTTGAAAGCGCTCTGCGATCTCGGTTGTTGCCTGATCCCAGCTAATTGCCTCAAACTGCCCCTCACCTACTCGCTTGAGTGGGGTCTTCACGCGGTCGGGGTCATACACCCACTGCAGTCCACCATGCGCACGTGGGCAGAGTTTGCCTCGGCTTCGGCTGTTCTGCGGCTGTCCGGTAACCTTCCAGATACGGCCGTTCTTCACGTGAATGTCCATACCACAGTGGCTGGCACACACCTTACACATGTTACCTTTAAGCTCAACTGGGCCGTCTTCAACTTTCTGTGCCCATGCCTTCATATCTAGTGTGCTCATTGCCGCCGCTGCTGCTGCAACTCCGGCTGTGCGCTTGAAAAATGATCTTCTATCCATTGCCATAGTATTTGTCTCCCTTAAACCAGGTGCGGATAATCCGCGGCCGGGGTGCGAAGCACCAGAATGAGTCCAAGTCCGTCTTGCTGCGTTTCACCGTAGACATTTGCCTCGGGGTACTTCTCGCGCAAAACCTCTACACGAGCCTTTGCCGTAGCAAGCATCTCATCCCAGGTGCCGTACTGCACAGCGTTCGTCAAACACGTAGTCGAACAGGCAGGTGCCGTACCTTGAGAGGTCAGATGCTGACACGCATTACACTTGTACATTTTCCACTCGCCGCTTGCAGGATCTGTACCAAAGCTCGGAACCGTGAAGGGACAAACTCCCTGACATAATTGGCATCCGATACAGGTATCAAAATCCGTGTGAGTAAAGCCTTCTGCGCCTTTTGAGAGTGCGTCTACCGGACAAACCTCGACACATGGTGCATCTGCACAGTGCTGACAGCTATGTCGGTTTACCAAACTCTCAACTTGCGGGAAGGTACCGCGCTCAAGGTAGTCAAAGCGAATGTACTTCTGCTCTACCGGCAGATTATTCTCGTTCTGACACGCTACACGACACGACTGACAGTTAATACACAGACTGTTGTCCATGAGTAACGCCATGCGCTCAGGCTGTGGGGCGTCGCCAATCTGCGTACCGGCACAACCTCCAAGCACCACTGCAGCAGATCCTGCGACCGCTGAGGTTTTTAGAAAATCTCTTCTATTCATTTCTGCCATGAAATCTTCTCCTGGCTACTGTAAATTATTCCGACATCGGTCGGAATCCAACACAAATAACAGGCTGCAACTCTGCAGCTTGCTAAAGCTTAGGCTTTTACTAATAAACCTAATATCGATATCTTTAATTCTTTTACAGAGTAACCCATGTTTCCTATTTGCGCAAGAAATAGATTACCAAACGGTGAGGTTATTCGGTGAGATCCGGGCGGACCGGTCGCCTGCGTAGTTGGCTCAGCAGCACGCCAGCTATAACAATAGCCATTCCCAGCAGCATGACCGGCGTAAGCGTCTCACCAAGCACCAGCACGCTGAAAAGGGCGGCAAACACCGGAACGGTGTTAGTGGTGATATTTGCCTTAACCGCCCCTAAGACCCGAATTCCCCGCCCCAGAAAAATGAAGCTGAGCGTCGACGGAAATAACCCTAAAAACACTAAAGCCCCAATGACGGCGGGGCTCGGAAGCCCGCTGGCTACGATCGCACCCGCGTCCAGCACCAGGAATACCGGCAGAAACGGCCCAAGTCCAATAAGGTTCTGCCAAAAAACAACGGTGAACGAGCTGTAACGGCCGGGCATGTTCCGCAGTGCAATGGCGTATCCCACCGCAGCAAGCACCGCGCCGAAGATGAGGAGAACCCCCAGCGGGTGGGCCCCACCGGCCTCCCCGCCTGCATACACAATAAGTGCAACACCGGCAAAACTCAAAAAGGCACTTACGATAATCAGCGGTGTTATCTGCTCACGCAGAACAAGAAAAGCAAAGAACGGTGTGACTACCGGAATGGTAGCAACGATGATAGCAGCAACGGCGGGTCCGGCGTACATCAGACCGGTATTCTCACTTAGGAAGTACAGGAAGGGCTGGAACAACGCAACGAGAAGAAAAACTCGAGTGTCGCGACCCGCTGGTCTTTGAAGGCCCCCAACAATTCTGGTTACTGCAGGAATCCGGGACAGCAGAGCCATTGCTGCAAGTGAGATCACGAGCCGCACCACAATAATACTGACCGGCCGTAGCTCGGTCAGCGCCAAGGAGGTAAACACAAAACTGAGTCCAAAAAACATCATTGCACACAGCAACTGGACGTAGACAACCCCAAGCCGTGTAGCAGGCATTCCCGATTGTAGTGCTTGTAAATCTGGCCTTGGACTTGACACGATATAGACTCCGTGGAAAAACGTGAGAGAAGCGCCATTCTACATAGGAACGCCACCTTCGGGAAGCATGGTGCCGATATCGACCCCAATGAGTATACTTTCAGTGTGGAGGTACCGGGTTGCAGATGGACAACTTCTACGACGAGTTACCGAAATTACAGAGTTTCGACGAGATCTTCTCAGCATCAAACTATCAAGATGCACCGCAGGAGTGGATCATTATCGTGACCGATGTTGTGAACTCAACCGAGGCTATAGCGGCCGGAAAATATAAACAGGTAAACATCGCTGGCGTGGTAGGGCTTGCCGTAGCAAGCAATGTGGTGGGCCACCTTCGCTTCCCTTTCACCTTTGGTGGTGACGGGGTAACGCTGCTGCTTCCCCCCGGCCTGGCCGAGCCTGTCCTGACACATTTGCTTGACCTTAAGGAGACAATACAGCAGAGCTTTGGACTTGAGTTACGCGTTGGTTCACTCGCAGTGCGTGATGTCGTTCTACCGGAGCGGCCGGTGCGCATTGCAAAGCTCCAAGTAAGCGAGAAGTACACCCAGGCGGTTTTTGACGGTTCCGGCGTTGCGTATGCCGAGGAGCTGATTAAGAGCGGCACCGGGCTGCAGGCGGGCGCTCCGCAATCCGAGAGTGCGAGCCCGCACGTGAAGAGTGCCAAGGCCGACACGTCAGGCTTCAGCTGTCGGTGGCGTGAAATTCCGTCGGACCCGGGCGAGGTCGTCGCACTTATCGTGGATGCCTGTGGCACCGATGCCGGAACCCGCGAGCAGGCAGTTCGAAAGGTGTCCGAGGCGGTGCGGCTCAGTCTTGGCGAGGAGGACATGTATCACCCGGTAGCAAACGGTCGCCAGCTGCACGTTGAAACACGTGACGAGATAGACAACGAGGCCTTGGTGCATACCGGCGGGCGGAGAGGTTTCGGTCTCACGGTACAGCGTCTATGGGTGCGGATTCAGATTCTTGCGGTCAAGTTTGCTTTGCGCTTCAACCTGCCATTGTCGTATTCGCACAAAACCATCAACCAGGTCTATCGCGACAACATCACCCATGCGGATTTCCGCAAGTATGACGGCCGACTTAAAATGGTGTTGGCCTGTAGTCCGGATGGTCGTGCGGCGCTGGAGGGGCGACTTAATGAGATGGAACAGGCCGGTGAAATTCTCTACGGTCTCCATGTAGCCAACCATGCCCTTATAACCTGCATTATGCATCTGCGAGCACCTGACGAGGTTCATTTCATTGACGGTGGAGACGGCGGCTACACCTTAGCGGCCGCTCAGATTAAGAATAAACACTGTGGGTGAGTGGGTACCACAGCTTTTAGGGCAGAGGGCGCGACGGCAGCCAGGCCCGCATAGGAGAAAAGCAGATGAAACGAGTGCGACGCGCGCACATTGGGCTGTTTGTGGCAACGGTGGTGTTGTATCTGCTGGTATCTAATTTGGCAGATTTCCGGATTCTGGATACGGAGTGGTTTGCCGACGCTGGCCGGGTGTACCTCATACTAGGCGAGCTCAGTTATGGGCAGATGCAGAGTTACCGCACCATGCTGGCCGTCGACTTCATGTACGCGATTGCGTACACCGGCTTTCTGGTGCTGAGTGTCCGGTTCTTTGCGCTGGAGCGGCTGAACCGACCGCGCTTGTACCAAGCGGGTGCTGTTGCTGCGGTTCTTGCTGGCTTTTTTGACTACATAGAAAATGTTTTTATCCTGGTCATCCTGAACAACCTTCCGGACCGGCTTGCAATTGCCGAGAGCCTGGGTATTGTGAGTTCTATAAAATGGGGAGCGGTGGGACTCTGTGGCGCGGTGCTCTTCCTGTCGGCACTGCTTGCCAGCATTGCGCGCCTCAGGCATAGTCCCACCGGCTGACCCAGTCACTCAGGCCGGGTGCTTACTCAGGCCGGGCTCTGTTCATAGATCGGCTTGTAGACCGCAGCGTAGCGACCGCACGCGACAATCTGTTCCTTCATGCTCAGCGGATTTGCCAGCCCCTGCCAGGCCACGTCAAAGGCCGTCCCGTGGTCAACACTAGTGCGTATAAAGGGATAGCCAAACGTGACACTAACTACGCGGTGGAAATTGTAGCACTTGGCTGCAATGTGCCCCTGGTCATGAAACAGCGAGACGACCGCGTCGTACCGCCCTTCTATACCGTGGTAAAACACACTGTCCGCGGGCATGGGGCCCACGACACTCCGCCCCTCGGCAACCGCCTGCTCAATGGCGGGGGTCATTTCTTTTGCTTCTTCATCACCAAATAGGCCACCGTCTGAGGCATGCGGATTGAGCCCGGCGACAGCAACGTGGGGCTTGTCGATACCGACCGATGCCAGGCAGCGGAAGGTGATATCTATGGTGTCGTACATCTCGTCCTTCGTAATGAGGTCTAACGCTTGCCGCAGGCTGACATGCCGGCTGTGGAAGAAGATCTTGAGCTTCTCAACCTCGAACATCGTAATGCCTTTCTTACCGTTGGACATCTCAGAGATCATTTCGGTATGGCCGATGTAGTTGAACTTGGCCGCCCGGAGCGCCTCTTTGTGAATTGGCCCCGTGGCTATTCCGCGGGCAATGCCAGCCTTGCAGAGATCAACCCCCGCCTGTATGTACGCCACCGCCGCGCGCCCACCCTGGGCCGAGATTTGTCCAACATCAAAGCTTGAGACATCGCTCACTACTCCTTGATCAAACAGTGGCACCACCGGCAGCCCGTTCTCCACGGCCTGCAGCCCCTGAGCTTCTGCGGCATCTTTTACCGCC
>CAZQIK010000028.1:388-9785 GCA_964593085.1 uncultured Spirochaeta sp. | reverse complement strand
AGCAAAGTCCGCGCCGTGATCAAGATGCACAAAGAGGGGGACATCGGCCTCTGCCCTTAACTCGTTGCACAGCGCTGTGATGTAGTTAAGACCTGCGTGGGCAAGGCCGCCCATCGTAACCCCAATAATCACAGGCGAGCGCATCTCGTTAGCTGCAGCCAGCACACCCTGCATTGTCTCCATGTTGTAGACATTAAACTCACCAAGAGCCCAGCCCTCGGATGATGCACGTTTAATCCAGCTACGAATGTCCTCTTTACTCATGATCACCTCTTTTACTAGCATATAGCCGCTCTTCAGCTACCAACCCGGCACCGACCAAAGATGCAGTTTTCGGAAATTCTCCCGGAACTATTACAATAGGGTCGACTGAAGCGTGAACGCGTTCAGCCACCATCCCTTGCAAGCGTGCAAACCTCTCTGCATTGGGCTCAAACGCGCCTCCACCTATAACAACCCGCGCCGGGTTAAGTAGCGACATTGCAGTTGCCAGAGCACGCGCAAGGTACATGTCTGCCTGTGCCATGATATTCCGCGCCCAGCCCTCGCCTCGCTGGGCGGCCGTGCCGACCGCCTCTCCATCCGCGTCGTACCCGGCAGCATGTGCCAAAGCGGCTACGCCCCGGCCGGACGCGTACATGCATAGGCAACCACGGCGCCCACAGTAGCACTCAACACCGTCCGGCTCTACGCAGATGTGCCCAAAGACGCTGGCTCCGGAATGGGCCCCGCGCAGCACCTCGCCTTTGCTTACCACCGCATGTCCAATGCCGGTGCCGATCGTGAGAAACAGAACTGGATCGTGGCCTCGTCCGGCTCCAAGCCGCGCTTCAGCAAGTCCGGCAGCAAACGAATCTGTTTCCAGCACAACAGGAACCCCCACCGTGTCTTCCAGTTCCGCAGCCAGCTCCGTATTAATAAGGCCAAGGTTCATTGCACGCACCACTACTTTCCGGCTTCCGTCCACGGTACCAGCTACGGACACACCGACCGCCTCTATCTTTTGCGCTGCCGCTGTCGCAACCTGAAGGTCGGCGCTCATGGAGTCCTGAATAAAGATAGCGACCGAGGAGACGTCCAAACCACCGTCGGAGTCACGCGCAACTTTGCGAGTCGCCGGGACGTTGTGGATGAGCCCGCTTGGCCTGCTACCATCTTCACGGTACAACGTAGAGTCAAATATCATTGAGCGAAGGTGTGTGCCACCAATATCAAGGGCAAGTACCGCCATGTTTTATCTCAGGTAGGTATGCCAGACCCGACGGATGGCGGGCCGGAACTGCGCGTATCGCCGTCGGAGGCGTCTCGGTAATGCGACTGCGGCCGCTCGCGCAACAGGCGTTCGGCTTGCAGGTTATGATCTCGTCTGAACCGGTACTCACTTCTTCGCTCTGCCGCTGCGTCTGCCGCCCTCAGGTTCGGCTCCAGCACCTTGCCGACCTTGAGACCCATCTCGGCACTAGCACTCTCAGGGTCCAAATAGGCCCCGGCCGCCACCGCGCCAAGCATTGCCGCCCCAAGAGCCGTTGAACCAGAGCGGTCCAGCACAGAGAGCGGGCGTCCAAGATAGTCGGCCAGAAGCTGCACATAGGCATCCTGCCCGGCACCACCACCACCGCAGCGGATTTCACTCAGACCAGGCACATGGACCCGCTCAGAATCCGACTCATCCTGTGGGAGTGCCACTACGCGGTCAATCTCATCCACTGCATCACAGATACCGTGAACTACACCTTCTATAACGGCAAACAGCATGTGCTCTCGGCCCGCCCCGTAACGCACCCCAAGAAAAGCCCCGCTTGCCTGCTCATCCATTATTGGCGCCCGTTCCCCGGTTAGGTACGGGAGGAACAAAGGTCCGCCAGGGCGCTCGGTCGCGGCCTGCATGACTTCAGCCCAGTCGGCACGAAAGGTGCTGCGCACCCAGTTAAGCGCCGAGCCAGCATTCTGTATACTCCCCTGCAGACACCACAAATCATGCAAACAGAACATGTTCAGACTACGTGGCGGCATGACCTTGCCACTACTCAGCGGTGTCATTATCTGTGCGCCGGTGCCGAGCATAAGCTGCATGAGCCCCGGATGCAGCACGCCAGCACCAACTGCAGCAGCAGCTTGGTCACTGCATCCAACCGCAACGACCGGTGCGGCCGACAACGCGAGCTCGGCAACCAGTTCCGCGCGCAGTCTGCCAGCGATCTCTGCAGGGTGCTTGATTTCAGGGAATATCCGGCTTGGCAGGTTAAAGGTATCACAGACCGCGGAGGACCAGGCACGGTTGTTCATATCAAGCATCAGGGTGCCCGAGGCGTCGGTTATGTCGGTAGCAAGCTCGCCGCTCAGGCGATAGCGAATGTAGTCCTTGGCAATGAGCAGCTGTGCAGCGCTATCCAAGGTTTTGGGGCGATGCTTGCGCATCCACACCAGTGGTCCTAAGGTTAAGCCCGGTGCAGGGGTATTCTTGAGCACAGAATAGAGGCCAGTTTGTTGTAGCTTGTCATTAATCTCCGGCATAAGCTCGCGGGCGCGAGCATCCATCCAGACTATGGCTGGCCCCAAGGGATTTCCGTCGGCCCCAAGGAGCACCGAGCTGTGCATCTGCCCGGTGACACCAATACCCTTAAGCTCGAAGGCGTCTTGTGCAGCACGAAGATCGGCTACACATGAGCAGAGAGAACTCCATGCAGCTTGCCACCACTCCTCGGGATCCTGCTCCGCCCAGCCAATTTCCGGAGAACTGGTTGAGTACCCCAAGCTATGCTCAGCAAGAAGCTGGCCCTTTGCGTCGGTGATATCTACCTTAACACTTGATGTCCCGAGGTCAATTCCAGCAAATACTTGTTTCATATCGATATACCCGCAGGCACTGCACTAACCCTTGACCGCTCCCTGCGTCATACCGGAGACAATGTAACGGTTGACCACAAGCGCGAAGATAACAATAGGAATAATGATCATGCTGCCGTAAGCTGCAATGATTCCGTACTGTGCTGCGGTCTCACCACCACCGACAAAGCGCGCAATTCCAACCGTAAGCGGCTGAGCGTCATACCCGGCAAGAAAGAAGGCAAACAAGAACTCGTTGTAAGAAATAATAAAGGCTAATATTGCCGCTGCATTAAGTCCCGGAAGCACCATTGGCAAACTAATGAGCATGAAGGTCTGAAAGGGCGTGCACCCGTCAATAATTGCCGACTCCTCAACCTCAATTGGCACACCAGAGAAAAAGCCAAGCATGAGCCACACCATAAACGGCAGCTGCATAGCAAGGTGGGCTAGCACCAGCCCAAACAAGGTCCCGGAAAGCCCGACGACTCGGAAGATCAGGTACATAGGCAATGCAAGCACAACGTAGGGCAGAAAACGTGTACTGAGAATAGAAAACACCAGGAAGTTGCGCATTTTGGCTGAGCTAAGCCGAGTAATTCCGTACGCCATAGGAGTGCACACAACCAGCACCACCGCCAGAGAGGCGCTTGCTATAATAAGGCTGTTGCGCAAAAAGAAAGGGAAGTTTCCCTGGTTCCAAGCGCTTACGTAGTTCTCGAAAGAGAACCCACTGAACGAGAAAATCTCGGGGATTGTCATAAACAGACCGGCTGGCCGGAGAGACGCAAGCACCAGCGTGACGAGTGGTATAACACAGATCAAAAGCCATATGCTCAGAATTATGTGTCGTGCTGCCAGCGACCGGGCCTTTCGTAGTTTTTGCTTGTTCATATAGCTTCTACTCCCTCATCTCACTGAGTCGTGCAGCCTTAATGTAGGCCACCGCCAGCACTGCAACCATACCGAACATGATGAACGAGATGGCATTAGCCAAGCCGATGTTGGCAGTTGAGAGTCCCATATGATACACCAGCAAACTCATAACGTTAGTGGAACGACCGGGGCCCAGCCCACTCAGGGCATACACCAAATCGAACTCGCGAAACGCCGAGGTCAGGATAATAAGCGTCACGAAACTAATGTGGAAGCGGATCATAGGCAGCTTTATGCGAAAGAAAATGGTCAGTGCGGAGGCTCCGTCCACCTCGGCGGACTCAACAATGGCGTCCGGTATAGTTGCTAGTGCGGCATAAAAAACCAAGAGTGATAGGGGAATAAGCCGCCACGAGTTAGTTATGACCGTAACAAGAAGAGCGGTATCGGCATTAATGAGCCAACCGACCGGGTCCATCCCTAACAGCCCAATAATCCAGTTGACCATGCCGTACTCAGGCTCCCAGATATAGAGCCGCCCCAACATACCAACGACAACCTGCGTAGCAACGAACGGAACAAGATAGAAGGCCATGTAGAAGCGCGCAGCACCTGTGCCGCGAATACCACGCGTACTCATAATGGCGGAGATTGCAAGACCAAATACTACCGCAAGGATGGTGCACCCTATGGTGAACCAAAAGGTAACTCGCACCGACAGCATGAAGAGTGGGTCGTCGAACAAGCGCATGTAGTTCTGCAGCCCAACAAAGACCTGGTCAGATAGACTGTAGAGGCGAATGCGATGCAGACTATAGCGGAAGCCCATTACAATAGGCACCACAAGCGTAATGATCCCCAGCGCTATACCCGGAAGAATGAACCCCCAGGGACGGAAAAACTTTTGACTAGCCATGGCACCCCGCTTTTATGCAAAGCAAAAGAGCCTCCAAGTTGCGCCGAGACCATAGCGGCCTCGGCGCAGTTGCAGGCCCCGTGTAAAAGGACTACTCGATGTAGCCTTCCTCACGGAAAACTGTGTTCATATTGTCTACCAGACGCTGCTGCGACGCTTCCGGAGTCATAACACCAGAGATTACATCGGCAGCAAACTCACCAACCGGGGTGTACATAACCGCACCCCACTCGGCAATATCCTGCCGTGGGAACCCGTAGGACATTTGCTCGCCAAAGGCTGGCAAAAAGGTGTCGTAGAAGTCTGCCGAAGCAAGCACCTCTTCGTTCTCAAACTGGTCGTTGCGAGCAAACATTGCAGTTCGTTTGGTGAACTCAACCGCGTTCTCTTCGTACACCCACTGCAGGAACTTAAAGGCTTCTTCTGAGCGCGGGGTGTCGAACATGAGCACACCACCACCGCCAAGAAATGAGCGTCCAACAGGCAGATCGGCAAGGTTTCCTTCCCAACGGGGGAGCGTTGCATACCCGACGTTACCAACCGCACTACCCTCCGGGTCCTCTGCAGTCATAACACCTTCCGGCCAGAGCTCGGCACTTGCCAAACGTCCGGTGCGGAAGTAGTCAAGGTGCTCAAGAAAGTTCCAAGTTGTTGCTGCAGGTGGAAATGTGTTCTCCACCAGCCGTTCCCAGTAGGCAACACCTTCAAGCAACATGGGGTTGTCAAGGTCAGTCTCGTAATCTGAATCAAAGCCGTCAAGTCCCATGGAGTAGACAATTGCCAAGAACGCGCGTGCCATACCACCAGGTGCACTAATCGATGCCGAGTAACCGTAAAGCGCCTCATCTAAGGTCTCACCGGCTACCGTTGCGCCAGCAGGCCGAGTAAAGAACTCGGCGATGTCGTAAAGCTGCTCCCAGGTCTCCGGGGGCGCAAGGTCATAACCGTACTCGGCGCGGAAAGCCGCTTGTTCACCCGAATGGGCAAACCAGTCGGTGCGGTACGCGTAAATGGGAGTCTGTGGATTACGGGCAAGGGCAATGATATCACCCGGCCTCAGAAGTTCGTTGGTCATATGTGACTCTTGGACTGCTTCTGAGTACTGTGATAGGTCAAAGTTGTTTGCTTCCATGTAGGGTCGCAGGTCGGCAACTGATTCATAGTAGTATCCGAACCAGCCGGGACTATGGTACCCAATGTCGTAGTAGTCGCTACCCGACTGAGCCTCAAGCGACATGCGCTGCCACAGTTGATCTGGTGGAAGCACTTCCATCTCAATGTTCACTCCGGTGAGTTCTTCGTAGCGTGGAATAAAGTACTCTTCCATCGGCTGAACATGCGGACCCGGGTGCTCAGCTATGCGGATAGTGACTTGGCCATCTTCCTCACCAGCACCTCCGGCAAAAACCGGGCTCACAGCAAACATAAACAGCGTAGCAACTGCAACAAGCAGCGCAGCCCATTGTTTATTCTTTCCTTTTCTCATCTCCTACCTCCTAGGTACAAGGTTACGTTAGTATTAGGTTAGCACGACCTGGAGGATTGTCAAGTAAAAGTATATACGATCGAAGAAAAATATTCCAAATGTATGTACCTTTATCTATCTTTGGCCGCTACCGAGCGCGTTTCGCACCGCATCCGGCGAGACCCCGTTATCCAGGCTTAATGGGGTAATTGAGGCAACACGGTCCACGACAATGGCGTAGATATCGTCACCGGGACACAGTTGCTCCCGATCGAGGTTAACGTAGGTCTGAGAAGCCTCAATAGGTGCTTCGGGTCCTGGATCCATTAGCCGGGAAAGGAAGTAGGGCGCCGAAGAAAGGGTTGTTAAGCGCTCCTCGGTACCCGGCGGGCATGGGTCGGGAACATCAATCTTAAGTACATCGAATCCGTACAGCTCAAAGGGGCGGTGCTCGGTCTGAGTGGAGCTACTTTGGTTGGATGCTACGAGCGCAAGCACTCGCCGCGCCCAGTCAAGTACCACTCGTGTTGCATCGGTCCAGTCCAGGTCGACGTACGCAAAATGGTTCGTTACCTCGGTCTGCCGTGAGGCCGCAATTGCCGGTATTCCCGCGGCGGCGGCCTGAAAAGCCGCCCCAACTGTGCCGGACAAGGTAATGTTGTTACCTAAGTTCTCACCAAAATTGATGCCGGAAATAACGATATCCGGCCGACGGAGTGGACACAGCGCCGACAGCGCATGGCGCACTACGAGCGCCGGAGTAGCGTCAACGTGAAAGGCCAACACTGGATATACCGTCAAACCTGCTGCTTCCGCCGTTACCTGGGCAGCCGAATCCAGGGGTAACTCGACAGGGTGGAAGAAATCCTTGGGATTTCCTCGCAGGCTACGCCCCATAGCCGTCTGCTGTGTAGTCGGGGCAGCCACCACTACATCGCCCAAGAGCCGGGCACCTTCGACCGCAGCTACCAACCCGGGAGAGAATATTCCGTCGTCGTTGGTGACAAGAATGAGCGGAGTATCGGACGGTCCATCTAAAGAGACCTCGTTAGGTGTGTTTTGTGTGTTCATTGTAGAAGTAGTATGGCAGAAAATGGCCCGCTTGACAGCACAGCACTCACACGGCAGGCTCATAAATAGTCACAAACGCGGCGCTCTGTCGCAACAAGGTGAACCTATGAGCAACACACTAAACACCGGGCTTGTCTCGTTTGGCAAGGCTTCACGAGTATTTCACGCCCCGGTGATAACATCGATTCCCGAGCTACATCTGAAAACCGTGGTAGAACGACACCGCCAAGACTCGCGAGAGATTTACCCCTGGGTAGAGGTCGTGTCCGATATCGACACCCTGCTGGCAGACCGCTCCATTGAGCTGGTTGTACTAGCTACACCCAACCAAACTCACTTCGAACTGGCGAGAAAGTGCCTGGAAGCGGGCAAGCATGTTGTTGTCGACAAACCTTTCACGACAACATCGGCCCAAGCAGTGGAGTTGCTTGAGCTTGCTGGGCAAAAAGGCCTGGTTATAACACCCTTTCAGAATCGCCGTTGGGACGGAGACTTCCTCACTATACAAAGATTATTGGACAGCCAGCTGCTGGGCCGCCTTGTTGAGTTTGAGTCACGCTTTGACCGCTTTCGGAACTTCTCCAGACCAGGCTCATGGCGGGAACAACCAGGAGTCGGAAGCGGCGTGTTCTTCGACCTGGGGCCGCATCTCATTGACCAGGTAGTATCACTGTTTGGCCCGCCGGAGAAGCTAAGTGCCGATATCCGCACCCAGCGTGATGGAGCCGAGACCGACGATCACTTTGATGTACTGCTGCAGTATGACGACCTGAAGGTCAGACTCAAGGGTGGGATGTTGGTGCGTACAAGGACACCCCGCTTTGTACTCAACGGCATGAACGGTTCGTTTGCCAAGTACGGTCTTGACCCGCAGGAGGCCGCCTTAGTTGCTGGCGCGAGCCCTGGTACGAGCAACTGGGGAACCGAGGCCGAAGAGAACTGGGGTGAGATTAACACCGAGGTCGGTGGGCTGCATGTGGTCGGTCACGTGGAAACAGAGGCTGGCAACTACCAACAGTTCTACCGCAACATAGTCGAGGCCATACATGGGACCGCCACACCCGCAGTGACCCCGGAGCAGATACTCACGACAATTGGAATCATAGAAAAGTCCTTTCAAAGTGCTCAGCAACAACGCACCGTGCAATTTAACGAGTAAACACCATTTTGCCGCGAATGGATTGTCAGGACTCAACCTCTACATTCAGCCAGTGGCCGCGCATGTACCCACCTATCATGAATGCAGCATGGCACACTTGGTAGAGGCCGAAGGAAAACCATGCCAGAACGACGTGCTCGGGAAAGAAGTACCGAACAAGCACGGTTGCGCCAAGAATAAAAACGACGTTGGTGGAGAACTCACTGAAGAGAACGTACCTGCCGTAACCATTGCTCACAAATACCATTTCAAAGGCGTATCCAAGTGCCTCCATGAAGTAGAAACCGGTAAAGAACAGCAACCCGGTCGCGAGCACTGTTTGTGTGGCCGGGTCGTTTGTAAACAGCGCGGCTATGTAGCCACGGGCAAACACAGTGCCGATTGCGACAGTGACCGCTATGCCTCCCCCGACCACCCCCAATGTTGTCATGGCCTCCTGGGCCTCGACCTTATCACCTCGGCCAAGCGCGTTGCCGACAAGAATTGAAGCTGCCCGTGCAAAGCCGCCGATGATCGTTTTGTTCAGCCGCATGTACGCAAAGATACTGTGAGTTGCCGCAAGGTATATGGCGCCGTAGCCCTCCACCAGTGTTTGAAAAACCAGGAAAATCATGAGAGCCAAGCTGTTCTGAATTCCGGGAGGCAGCGCAACCCGAACCATGTCCTTCTGCAGCCTCGCGCTCAGAGCACGAAAGGTGAATAAGCGGTAGTCGCGTCTATACCCCTGAAGTACAAGCACTGCAATGAGGTACAGCGCCGCGACCCCTGTTGCTATAACGGTACCAAGAGCGGCACCCTGAATTCCCATGGCTGGCAGCCCTAAGTTGCCAAAGATCAGAAGCCAGTTCAGCGCTATGTTCAACAGATTACTCAACACCCCCGCGTACATCACCGGTCGTGTCCGGTTAATAGCGCCCATAAAACCCTGACCAATAATGAAAAAGCCCATGGGGACCAGGCTAAAACGAATTATGTCCACGTAGTCCATGACCAAATCGAGAATGCCTTCGGACTGCAACAAAACTCCCAGCACAGGACGGACAAGAAAACTCACCCCCAACGCCAGGAGTGCGGCCAGAACCCC
>CAZQIK010000028.1:0-378 GCA_964593085.1 uncultured Spirochaeta sp. | reverse complement strand
ACAAGACCGTTGTCCAGCACCTCGCCGGTGACGGCCTTGTCGCTGGTAGACTCCGCCTGCTGCCGCCCGTATCGTCTACTTGCCAGCGCCTGCACCCCTGCAGAGAGCGGCCAAAGAAAGGTCATGAGTATCCAGGTAACTAAACCTGCAATACCGATGGCCGCAAGCTCTAGACTTCCGCTGCCATAGTGGCCAAGCATTGCGGAGTCGGCAATTTGGTGAAGATAGTGGGTAAGCTGGACGAACAACAACGGCGTTCCCAGCCTAAGTATTTTCCGAGCAACCGAGGATTGGGGGGAGACGCTCATAAAGGTGGGCTTTATTCCCAAAGGCGGCCGCTCCACAGCATCAATGTACCAGAGTACATTCCCCACCAGA
>CAZQIK010000027.1:0-9966 GCA_964593085.1 uncultured Spirochaeta sp. | reverse complement strand
AATGGCGCGCGAGCCTGTGCCCTTCTGCTCAAGCTCAGAAACGATGGCGGCTTTGAACTCGCGTGTCGGCATGCCGTCGTAGCTTCCGGAGTTGGCGGCATAGCCCTCTCCGGTGAAAACCTCTTCAATAGGTGCATTCGGGTCGTCATCTTTGTTCTCAACAACTACCCGTGGAATTGGCAGGTTGAACTTTTGGGCAAAAGCAAAGTCGCGCTCATCATGGGCAGGCACGGCCATGATTGCACCGGTACCGTAGGAAAGCAGGATGTAGTCGGATATCCAAATGGGAATGCGTTCGTTGGTAACCGGATTAATAGCATGAGCGCCGGTGAACACGCCACTCTTGTCCTTAGCGAGGTCGGTGCGTTCCAGATCACTCTTGAGACGGGCCTCATTGATATAGGTAGCGACAGCTTCACGCTGGTCCTCGGTAGTTATTTTGGCTACCAAAGGATGTTCAGGCGCAAGCACCATATAGGTTGCGCCGTACAGCGTGTCAGGCCGGGTAGTAAAGACCTCAAGGTCGGCCTTTCCGCCTGCCGCTGTGGCTGAGGTTTCATCAAGTGAGAAACGCACATTGGCGCCCTCGCTACGGCCAATCCAGTTGCGCTGCATGGCCTTTATTGACTCGGGCCAGTCAAGATCCTCAAGACCTTCAAGAAGCCTATCCGCATACTCAGTGATTCTGAGCATCCATTGTCGTAAGGGCCGGCGTTCCACCGGGTGATTACCGCGCTCGGAGCGAGGGCCTTCCGGGGTTGCCAGGACCTCCTCATTTGCGAGTACCGTACCAAGCTCTGGACAGTACCACATAGGAATTTCTGCAACGTACGCAAGATCGCGTTCATAGAGCTTGAGAAAAATCCATTGCGTCCACTGGTAGTAGTCAGGTTCATGAGTTGAGACCTCCCGGTCCCAGTCATAGGAAAAACCAAGAGCCTTAATCTGCTCACGAAACCGTGTGATGTTTGCCTCGGTTGTTGTTCGGGGGTGGGTACCGGTCTGCACCGCATAGTTCTCTGCTGGAAGCCCAAAGCTATCAAAGCCCATAGGATGCAGCACAGCATAGCCGTTCATGCGGAGATACCGACAATGAATGTCGGTTGCGGTGTATCCTTCAGGGTGCCCAACATGGAGTCCGGCTGCCGATGGATACGGAAACATATCAAGGACGTAACGGCGTTTGTCTTTGGGGATAGCAGGATCTTCAACTGCGCGGAAGGTCCTGTTCTCCTCCCAATATTTCTGCCACTTCTTCTCAATCTGTGAATACGGATAGCTGCTCATGGGCGGATGATAGCCGGAACAACTAGAACCGTCAATTCGCCAGATGCTTTCTTACCGGTCTATGAAGCCGGTAAAATGTACCGAGCCGTTCTGCATCATGCGATATAGCCGCACCTTCACCCATTCGCGAATCGGTGTCCGTGTGATTGGGAACAAGAGAACAAAGCCCACCAGGTCGGTGAGGATTCCGGGAGTTACCAGTACTGTACCCGCAACAAGAAGCAGCAATGCGTCTATCAACCGCTCACCGGGAAATCGTCCTTGGGATGTCTCTGCTTGAATGCGCACCCACACAGCAAAACCTTGGGCCCGTGCAAGATACGCACCCAGAAAACCGGTAAACACTACAAGTAGCACGGTAGGCAGGGCCCCAATAGCCGAGCCGACGCGAATCAAAAGGTAAAGTTCTACGACCGGCAAGATAGTAAACAAGAGTAACAATTTGGCAAACATCTTGAGTAAAGATACCAGAAAAGCGCGGCTACGTCAGCACCCTGTTGCTTGTCTGTGTCATGCTACCCTGTTGCTTGTCTGTCGCTTGTCTGCCGCGCGGCTTCCCGTTAAGCTGTACCTATGACTATACCGGACGCCATTGTACTTGGCCCTTTTGCGCTCTCCTTTCGCTTGCTGGTGCCGCTACTTTCTTTCGTACTTTCGGCATTGTTGGGGAGAGTTGTGCTTCGGCATGAACCTGATCTCCGACGCTCGGTTTTCGACACCCTGATGAATGGAGTACTGCTCTTTTTTCTTGGGTGGAAACTCACGCCGTTACTTGGACTTCTCATTCGGAATCCGGAGCACCTACTATCCGATCCAGTGATCGCGTTATACATTCCGGGTGGACGCGTGGGAGTCGTTGTCGGCTTGGTGGTAGTTGCTGCTTACCTTGGTGGGCTTTTTTTACGTAGGAGTAAACAGGTGCTCAAGACTGTTGCTCCTATTGTCCTCATTGGGGCAACTACCTTAGTTCTTTCTGCAGTAGCCGGGCTGGGCATAGAGATCATTCGAACCGTTGGGGGCGATGTCGGTGCATGTCGATTAACTGCGGTTGAACTTGATGGAACCGAACTTCCCCTGTATCCACGTGCCGGGAAACCGGTTGTATTGAACTTCTGGGCCACCTGGTGCGGACCCTGCCGGGCCGAGAACGATGTCAAGTCACGTTTGGCCGAGGCCTATGGTGACGAGATCGAGCTGATTGGGGTAAATCTTATTGGAACCGAGGCAGGGCGCGACGTGGTGGCGGCATACGCTGACCAGTGGGAACTTACGTTTCCTATTGTTCTCGATCATGGCGGCCATGTTGCGGGCGCCTTCGCTGTCCGTGGCACTCCGACCACTGTCTTTATCAATGCTGAATCCAATGTCGTCGAACGGGTCTTTGGAGCTATGAGCTATGGTCAAGCCGAAGGGATTATACGATCAATGCTCCCGTGACGCGATCAATGGCAACGAGGTGACAACGAGGTCAGGATACAAAAAGCCCCTCAGGAAAGGAGGTAGAAAACCTGAGGGGCTCATGAAGAACCAGGCCGCAAAGCGGAAAACCAGAGAGTTGCCTCCTTGTCGGTAACACCGACCGTCTTGACAAGCTCGCTAATCAATAAACCACTGTGACGTCTATTGGTTACACATCTACGCAGAATTTGTTGAGTTACCGGCTCGAATATCGATCTTGGTCGGGCTGATAAGGGCACGATGCACGGGACACTTATGAGCAATTTCCAACAGTCTTGTTTGCTGTTCCTGACTAAGATCACCGGTGAGTTCAATCTCGATCTCTATGTAGTTTGCTTTGCCGCGAAGCTCCTTGGCTTGCTCCGGGTCAATACCAAGCTCCTCGGCGGGTCTTTGGGAGTGTCTCAAGTAAACATCAACACCTTCTAAGGGTAGCTCCTTGCGGTCGGCGTACATGCGCAGCGTCATAACCGTACATGCAGCAAGCCCGGAGAGAAGGTAGTCGAAAGGCCCAGGACCAAGGTCTTTGCCTCCGACAGACTCCGGCTCATCCGCAGTCTGTTGGTGCCCAGCAGACAGAATTTCCGCCCGGTAGTGGTCACGGCCTATACGACCTGCAACCGGGAAGCCCTCGCGTTCCGAAATCCAGTTCGGACTCACTTCTCCGGCTGCGTGGGGTGACGTGTCTCCCTTGCTCTTTTTGGCCCCGGCGGACCCACCGGCCGAGACGGGCCTTGTAGCGCCGTCGGACCGTGTGGCCCCAGCGGCCTGTGCGGCCCCAGCGGCCTGTGCGGCCCCAGCGGCCCATGCGCCGATGATTCCGGCTGCAAGCGCGGCATCGTTCCCTTCTACTGCGTGTCCTCCTGCTCCCAGTGGAAAGAAACTCTTGGGATGAGCAAGCTCGGCGAAGAGATCCTCCGCGTTCGAAAACGATACGACATCATTGGTGGGAGCGTGAAGCAAACAGACCGAGACCGGCTTACCTTCGGCATTTGCAATTTTACCGGAGGGAACTGATTGAGCCAGTAAGTTCGAGTTGAGCAGGGCCAGTCCCTGGAGCCCCGAGATCTGCCCGGCTGCTGTGGCGCCAGATTCGCCAGCTCTTCCATGAGCAATAACGACAGTTGGTTTTTTTCCGGTGCTGCGTAGAAGATACGCCGCAGCGGCGCTGAACACCTCTGCTCCGCCGTCATGACCAGCGTCGACACTGAGTACCGCCGTTCCAGATTTGTTGAGACCGGAAATAAGACGACGAAGCACACCGGCTCCGATGGATCCGTCGGTATCATAACTAAGGATTGCGTAACGAGTAACTGACTGTTGGTCGGGCCAGTCGAGATTGCCGTTCACCCACTCTCCGGTGTATGTTTCAAAAGTAACTTGCTGTGTTCCCATGATGCGCCTATGGTATCGCAGTTTTTGATATACGGCAATGAACAAGCAAGGTAAGGATGTCACATGGGCGATGCGTATCAGACTATTGTTGATCTTTCACGCGACTACATCACTCTCATAGACCGAGATTATCACTATCAGCTCGTGAACGACAGCTACTGCCGCCAGCTTGGTAAAAGCAAGGGCGAGCTTCTGGGCCGTAGTGTCGAGGATGTCTGGGGTACCGAGAGGTTTCACGAATATATTCTCCCAAAGATAACTGCCTGCCTTGGAGGTGAGGCTGTCGAGTACATCGACACCTTTGTCTTTGGTGCCCTACAGAAGCACATGCGGGTGAACTTTCATCCGTACCGTGAAAACGGAAACGAGATAACACACGTGCTGGTTTTCTCGCAGGATATTACGGTCCAAAGTGAGACTGAGGCCAGACTCGCAGACTATGAGTACCGGGACAGGCTTACAGGACTGTACAATCGCAGGACCCTCGATATAACTCTGGCACAGCAGCTTTCCCAGGCAGAACGGGCGGCCCCAGCTGCAAACCGAGTTCTGTTTTTCGTAAGTCTCCACAATTTCAAGAGTATTAACCGAACATTTGGACATCAGATTGGCGACGTGTTGTTAGAGAACACCGCGATCCGTGTTACCGAATGTCTGCGCTCAAGTGACTTTGTTTTCCGCTTTGATAGTACAAATTTTGTCGTATTGCTCACCGAGATTGCAAGGGTTGCTGATGCCACGACGCCAGCTGAAAAAATATGTGACGCTGTCGCGCTGCCATATAGGTTTCAGGCGGGCGAGATCGCTATTACTGCACATATCGGCATATCGGTATACCCAACGGACACGCATGATCCCAACAGCTTAGTTCAACAAGCAAACTCCGCCTGCGTTGAGGCCGAAGAAAATGGATTTTCTTTCCTTTTTTATGACCGGGAACTCCATGAGCGCGCGCTCCAGCGAAGCCGACTCTATACCGAGCTGCGGCAGGCCTTTGAGGGGCACGAGTTCCGCCTGGTGTATCAACCGCTTGCCGATATCCGCGGCAAGCAGCCGCGGATCATAGGGGCGGAGGCCTTGGTTCGTTGGGAACATCCCTCTCGGGGGCTTCTGCAGCCTGGAGATTTTCTTGGTTTAGCGGAGGAAACGCTCGTTGTGCGCTCGGTAGATAAGTGGGTGTTGTTTAACGTTTGCCTTGCATTGAAAGAACTCCAGGCAGAGTTTCCCGACGTAGTGCTTTCGGCAAACATGAGCGCAGTCGGGTTCATGGATCCTGAGTTGCCGGAAATTGTCCGAGCGGCTTTATCAGCGGCTGGCAGCCCCAATCCGCATGGACTGCGACTAGAGCTGACCGAGAGCATGTCGGTACAACAAGATGCTGCTCTTTTACCAGCGCGCGTTGCTGCTTTAGAAGAGCTCGGCGTTTTACTCTGGATTGACGATTTCGGAATTGGACAGTCTTCGCTGGCGTTGTTAAAGTCACTTCCGGCTCACGGTGTCAAGATCGATAGGAGTTTTGTGGAGGGTATTGCTGACTCGGAGAGAGAGCAGCGTTACTTGGCGGGAATTATCCAGGGAGTACGGGCGCGAGACAAAGAAATAATCCTTGAGGGGGTAGCCGGGCAGGGGGAACTCGATGTTGCCCGCCGTTTAGGCTGTAGCATTGTACAAGGTTACTTCTTTGGCATGCCACTTCCGTTTGAGCGCCTCCGTGAGCTACTTGGCAATGAGGTGTGAACTTGGTTGTGGTTTAACCATGGCTACCGAGAGATGCATTCGCCTCTGCGAAATATTCTTGTTCCTTTATTACTTTTGCCTGGTTTCAGCCTGCCTCTTTGGCGTCGTCGAGTACCCGCATTACCTCCGGTAAGAGCTGCTTCTTTCTTGATAGCACTCCGGGAAGGTCAAAGGTGTGCTCGTCAATTCTCTCGTAGGTGAGTGCCTTCTCACCGTCCTTGAAGCCACTTGTAAGCAGCAGGCTGTTGCGTTTGATGACATCTGTGATGAGCAATAAAGCCCAGTCAATCTGGTGCTCTTGAGCAACCGCCACAACAGCTTCCTGCAAACGGGGCTTGTAAGAATCTGAGTCAGTAAGCGTTGTTACCTCTACTTGACCAATTCCCACGGTCCTGTCTGCATGCTCATATTGTTTGAAGTCGGCCAGAACAATTTCCTTGGCATCACGGCTTTCCATGGCTGTTATTTGCGAGAAGAGGCGTTCTGCATGCTCGCTTGCCGAGATACCGGTTATCGTTTCGAGTCGATGTATAGCCCGACGGTCTGCCTCGGTAGTGGTGGGCGACTGAAGGTTGACGGTGTCCGACACAATTCCGGATAACAGCAGTACCGCGATATCTTCCTCTACGCCCAGACCGTGGTTGGCGAATTCTTCATATACCAGTGTGCAGGTGCTGCCCACAACACGCGTCGTCACGGCAATAGGCTCGGTTGTTGAGGGCGGCGCAAGCCGGTGGTGGTCGACAATTTCCAGAATCTCAGCATCTACTGCTCCGGCAACGGCTTGGGAAACCTCGTTGTGGTCAACCATAATGAGCTTGGGGCGCGGGCGTTCAATGAAGGAACGACGACTAATCATGCCTATGAACTTTCCTGCGTCAAATACCGGGAGACCGCGATAGGTGGAGTTGATAAGGTCGTTCTTTGCCTTATCGAAGAGCGTTGAGGCCTCCACATGCGGCACCTCGGTATCCATAATCGTCCGAACCGGCGAACTCAAGCGTAACAGGCGAATTGTTTCAATACTGTCGGTCTTGGAAATAAAAACAGCACCGTTATATGAACTAAAGTCTACATCGATGTCCGAGGTGTTCTTAACACCGGTGACAACTATTGCTGGAAATCCGTGGTCAATCGCAAACTGAATGATATCCGTCCTGTTGCCAAGTACAAGAAGCGGCTTTTTCTCAGACCTATTCAGGTAGTCGAAGGCGGTCTCGGAAGGCATTGATCCTGTCATAATGTGAGCTGAAAACCGCTCGTTGCTACCTTGTTGAAGTAGTTGACCGGGCAACACTTTCTGGAAGTTTGCTACTAAAAAGTCATAGCTCGGACGCCCGTCCTGGTTTTGGGCTAAGGTAAAGGTTATCAACTCGTTTACGCCGATAACACCAACAAAACTGTTGTCAGGCCATATGACAGGGAGCGCACTGACACTTCGAGTTTCAATTGCACGAAAGGCTTCAAGCATTGGGTCGTCTGGATGTAGGCTGGGAAAATCCGGTTGGGTCACAAGGCGCACCGACGGAGCAATAGTGTCGTAGTGGGGCGGAGAAGCAATGCCAGATAGCTCAAAGGCGTCGCGAATTTGGGCGCTCAAGGGCCCGCTGCGAATGGGAATGTACGAGTTACGTGGATCAATGCGTTGTTTAAGTGCTGCGTAACAGACTGCTGCACAGGTGCAGTCCATATCCGGGTTTTTGTGTCCTGCAACGTAAATGGTATTCATGATGTTACTCCGAACTCAGGCTATGAGGGGCTCACTCGATGTAGGTACATCGGAAACCACGAGCCTCAATTCTATCATGGTTTACCATTCCCGCAAGTGTTCACGCGAGGTGTCCAGCAAAAACTGCTGTTACTATACCCCGTGTTGAGATGTCTCGGCGGATTTAAGCGCCGAGACAATTGCGAACCTATGTCTGGGTTAAGGCTTACTCGGGTAAGGCCTACTCGACCTTGAGAACATCTGAGATTGCCTGTTTCATGGCATCTTTAGGCAGCGCACCCGCAGCCATTTGCGGTTGCTCTTCGAGCGGAATGAACAGGATTGACGGAATGCTCTGAATGCCGAAGGCCTGAGCAAGTTCTTGCTGTTTGTCGGTATCTACCTTATAGATATTGATCTTGCCGTCATACTCTTCTGCCAGCTCTTCGAGAATCGGTGCAACCATCTTGCACGGCCCACACCAGTCGGCGTAGAAATCTACAACCGCGGGGATCTGCCCCTCGAACTTCCACTCTGTGTTTTCATCAAAGTTAAACACCTTTTCTTTAAACGCTTCGGTAGTGAGTACTTCTATCATAATAATGCCCTTCCTTTCATATAATTTATTTCATATATAGTGTAACGCTTCAGTCCAAGGAAGTAAAGGCTTCACGTACAGGTTATACGAAAAGCTCGCTTGGTATAGCTTACGTGTCCAACCGTACCGTCGTAGAAATCGATCTGTGTCGAGCAGTATCGAGATCTGCTCTGCATACTTGCCCACGCAGTCATCTGCGCACCTTTGAACCGGAAAACTCACTGGATTTTGTCTTGACCGCTCCGTAAAAGAGGTCCAAACTTACATGAGCGTCCGTCTGGAGCAATATCCCTGAAACTTTTAGCTTCTCGGAGGTGAAAAATATTGGCAAAGAATTACGTAATGGCGTTTGACGCCGGTACGACAAGTAACCGGGCCATCCTTTTCGATCACAAGGGAGAGATCAAGGCTGCGGCTCAACAGCAATTTCCGCAGATCTATCCTAAGCCGGGTTGGATTGAGCATGATCCTATGGACATCTGGGGAACTCAGTCGGGTGTTGCACGCGAAGTGCTCGAGAAAGCTGGCGTAAAGCCAGATGAAGTGGCTGCTATTGGTATTACTAACCAACGTGAAACCACAATTGTGTGGGAAAAGAGCACCGGTAGGCCGATCATGAACGGTATTGTTTGGCAGGACCGCCGCACCGCTGGCATTTGTGATCAAATGAAGGACAAAGGTCTGACCGATTACGTTCGTGAGAACACGGGTCTGGTTATTGACGCATACTTTTCCGGGACCAAGGTGAAATGGATGCTCGATAACGTAGAGGGTGCACGAGCAAAGGCCAACAAGGGTGAGCTGCTCTTTGGCACGGTAGATACGTGGTTAATCTGGAAACTTAGCGGTGGCGCAGTTCATGTAACTGACTACTCTAACGCTTCCCGAACCCTCATGTTCAACATCAAGACTTTGGACTGGGACGAGAAACTGCTTGGCGAGCTTGGCGTTCCTCGCTCAATGCTGCCAAAGGTGCGTCCTTCCAGTGAGGTATACGGCGAGACCGATGAGAAAACTTTTGGCGGAGCAAAGATCCCGGTTGCCGGTGCAATTGGTGACCAACAGGGAGCCCTTTTTGGTCAAGCATGCTTTGAGAACGGCATGGCAAAGAACACCTACGGAACCGGCTCCTTCGTTCTAATGAACACCGGAACTGAGCGCGTTGCTTCCGAGACCGGGCTTCTTACCACTATAGCCTGGGGTCTTAACGACAAGGTTGTGTATGCCCTTGAAGGAGCAATCTTTGTAACTGGAGCCGCGGTGCAGTGGCTGCGGGATGAGCTGAAGATTGTTGCCGACATCGCCGACACCAACTACTTTGCGCAAAAGGTAGCAGATACCAATGGTGTTTACATGGTTCCGGCCTTTGTAGGACTTGGCGCACCCTACTGGGATCCATACGCACGTGCCGCAATTGTTGGTCTCACGCGAGGTGCAAACCGGGATCACGTAGTTCGTGCAACCCTTGAGTCAATTGCATACCAGACTCGCGACGTTATTGACTGCATGGAGAAAGACTCAGGTATCATCAGTACCGAGTTGAAGGTAGACGGTGGCGCATGTAAGAACGACTTCCTCATGCAGTTCCAGGCAGATATTCTTAGCGTGCCGGTTCGTCGCCCGCGCATTATTGAGACAACTGCTCGTGGGTCTGCATTTCTTGCCGGTCTTGCGGTCGGTTTCTGGAAAGACCAGAAAGAACTTGTAAATGCGTTTGAACTTGAAAAGGAGTTCAAACCGAACATGGACGCTGGCACACGTGATAAGCTGTACAAGGGCTGGC
>CAZQIK010000026.1:1038-9974 GCA_964593085.1 uncultured Spirochaeta sp. | reverse complement strand
AGCAAATATCCCGGCCTCAATTTGAGAGGCCTTTTGGATATTTGCACCGCGACAACTCACATAAGGAGTGGTACATGCACAACCATTTAGACAAGAAAACAGCAATTGTTACCGGCGGCGCCAGCGGAATTGGAGAGGCCACAGTCCGGCACATGGTGCAGGAAAACGCCAAGGTGCTCATTGCAGACCTTAACACCGAGGCCGGGGAGAAGCTTGCAACCGAGCTGAACGGTAGCGGTGATACCAAGGCGGTATTCTTTAAGGTGGACGTAACTCAGGAAGACCAAGTCAAGGCAATGGTCAACAAAGCAAAGACGGAGTTTGGTAGCGTGGACATTGTTTTTAACAATGCTGGCATAGGCCATACCGGAGAAGCGCATGAGTACACCATGGAGGACTGGAACAAGGTGATTTCCATTAACCTGACCGGTGTTTTCTTGGTAGCCAAGCACTCAATTGCCGCGATGCTGGATCAGGGATCCGGGAGCATAGTTAACTGTGCCTCTATTCTTGGCAATGTTGGGCAAGCACAAACTGCAGCCTACTCGGCTGCGAAAGGCGGCGTCAAAAACCTAACAAAAACTCTAGCACTCGAGTACGCTGCGAAAGGAATCCGCGTGAACTCGGTTTCGCCAGGGTACATCGACACGCCACTCCTGGCTGATGCACCCGAGGAACTTAAACAGGTACTTGTGTCACGCCACCCAATAGGCAGACTGGGGAGACCCGAAGAAATTGCCTCTGCAGTGGTGTTTTTAGCTTCCGACCAGGCGAGCTTTATCACTGGCGCTGATCTGCTGGTAGACGGTGGTTACACCGCAGGCAAGTAACGGTAAAGCTCAAAAGGTGAGGTGCCTGCAGGTGAGGGTCAGAAACATAAACCGGCCCTCACTACACAGGCACGCACAATCCAGTAGCAACCCTCGACACAACCCAAAAAACGCACGCGAGAAACCGTGTACTTATACCGTGATCGGTGTCTGTATCTCACCAGGGTTCTTCAACCAGTCTTTGATAAATAGCTCAACCTGGTTGAGATTCTGCAGCGCCTGCTCGGTCATTTCAGCCGCATACTCCCATTCGTAACCCTTGATGTGAACCATGTAGACGGGTGGCGGCGGACCGTAAAGCTCATTTGTTAGCCCAACTACCGACTCTGCCGTCATGGAGTGTGTTGAGAACCCGATATTGCCTGTTGCCTCTACCCTTGAAACCGCATAGGAGGGAATGTCCTCTTTTGACGCGTCAGCAAAGATCACGAGGTCGTGTTCCGAGACGGTATGGGCGTCCTCGGCCATTAACTGATAGTTTGCATCGATTTTGATATCGGAGAGGCCCTCCGACTCAATCCAGCCTTCAAGGCGTTCTGCCAATAAAGGCCCCAGACCGTCGTCCTGACGGCCTGGGTTTCCAATTCCATATACAAATACTCGAGGCATTACTGCTGAGGGCTCCGCCACTTCACTATCATTCCTATCGCTTACGTGAAGTGATTTCGTTCCCATCTGCGTCGAGCATCGTGACCTCAAGCGGCATCTCACCTAGAGCGTGAGTTGCGCAGCTTAGGCACGGATCGTACGCGCGAATGGCGACCTCAACCATGTTCATCATTGGCTCGGTGATCTCCGCCTGACCAGTCATTTGTGCTTTCGCCACAAAGTTTACCGCTTTGTTCATAGGCACGTTGTTGTTGGTTGTTGACACAATGAGGTTACACATAGTGATCTGGTCGTCCTCGTTCACGGTGTAGTGATGGAACAAGGTACCTCGAGGTGCTTCAACAAGTCCCACACCCTCGTCTTTACGCTCACCGGTTGCTACTAGATCAGTCCCTTGCAGATCTGGATCTTCAAGGAGCTCTTTAATGACCTCAGCCGAGTGCAGGATTTCAATAATGCGTGCCCAGTGGTAGTGCATGCACATGTTGTTTGGTTTACCGTTCGTTTGAGCCTTAAAAATCTCAAACTCTTTCTGCGCCAAGGGGCTAGGAATGAAGTCACACGTGTTGAGGCGTGCTAGCGGACCGACACGGTACCAACCCTCTTCCTCACCCAGTGAGAGAAGATAGGGGAACTTCATGTAACTCCATGACTTTACCCCTTCACCAATGATGTTGGTGTAGTCTTGGTAGTCGGCGTAGTCAATGATCTTGTTACCTTCGGAATCAACCGCGCGAATTCCTCCATGATAGAAGTCAAGCGCACCATCTTTTCTCACAAGACTGAGATGGCTGGACGGAAAGTGCGAGAAGCCGTCGATCATGTCCTTGTTCTTGCCGTAATAGTCTTTAAACAGATCCAGGGCAGCAACAGACCACTCAATCATTTTATCGGCATTGAGCGGATCCGCACCCTTAAGGAACCGATCCCGCTCCTCAATGGAGAGGTTTTTATTGACCCCACCCGGGATAGCGCCGGTACCATGAATTTTCTTTCCAGCCGTTGCTTGAATAAGCTCCTGGCCGAACTTGCGCATCATAACACCCTGGACAGCAAGATCTTTGTGTTGCAGCGCTACACCAATAATGTTGCGTATAGCCGGGTCAGCGTCCACGCCAAGCAGGAGGTCCGGAGAGACCAAGTGAAAGAAATGGAGCACATGCGACTGAAAGAACTGCGCGTAATGCATAAGACGCCGCATCTTCTCGCCGGTTACGGTGAGGCCATCTCCGGTTCCGGCCCCTGCAATGACGTCGACGGCCTTGGCAGCTGCAAGGTGATGGCTCACCGGACAGATACCGCACAGACGCTGTACGGTGACCGGGACCTCCCAGTAAGGACGTCCCTGCACAAAGCGCTCAAACCCGCGGAACTCCACGATATGCAAGCGACTTTGTGATACTTCACCGGCCTTGTCCAGGTGAATAGTCACCTTTCCGTGACCTTCGACCCTGGTTACTGGTTCTATAGTTATTTTTCGTGACATAGTTCTTGCTTCTCCTTAATCGTACTTAAAGACCTCGTACGGTAACTTCAACTCGTCGCCAGTGACGAGTGCGTACAAGGCGTTCCAAATGAGGTCTGCTCGTGGCGCACACCCTGGAAGAAAGTAGTCGATCTTGACGATCTCGTGACAGGGATAGACCCGGTCAAGAAGCATCGGCAACTCGTCGTCATTCGGAAGAATTCGCTGCGGATTACAATTCTTCGTTGATGGGCCATTCAGATAGGCTTCGTCGATACACTCTTTGATAGGTATTCCGTTCCTCATTGCAGGAAGTCCGCCCATGATGGCACATTCCCCAACGGAAACCAGAATCTTACAATGCTTACGGAACTCTTTTAGAACCTCAACATTCTCACTATTCGCACACCCACCCTCGAGCAGACCAATGTCGCACTGCTTGGTGAAATGTTTGATGTCATCGATCGGCGACTTATTAAACTCAACCAGCTCAATGAGGTCAAGAATGCGCTCGTCGATATCCAGGAACGACATATGGCAGCCGAAACAGCCAGCCATGGATGTTGTCGCAACTACAGCTTTGCTCATAATTATCTCCGTATCTCCTACTTTACCTGCTCGAGCTCGGAACCAATTGGCTTCATGTCGTACATCCGCTTACCAACCGGCACATCCCAACCTTTACGTTTCTTTAGAAGCGCCCCGGTAGGACAAACCTCCATTGCTTGTTCGGCCACCTCGTCGGTGATCTGGTCTGCAAGCTCCGGCGCTATTGCAATCTCAAGCTTTGTCCCTCGTTTGTAAAACGCAAACAAGCTATGCCCATTCTCAGCTTTCATCACCCTGACACAACGTTTACACAAGATGCAGCGGTTGTGGTCTTTGATAAGCTTCGGGTGCGATGCATCTATCTCTCGCACCGGGAATAGATATGGAAAGCGCGGTACCATCATGCGGAAGCGATATCCCAGAGCCTGTAACTCACAGGAACCACTCTTCTCACAAGCAGGGCAGAGGTGATTGCCCTCGGCAAAGAGCAACTCAATTATCCCACTGCGAATATCTTGTATTTCAGCAGTCTCGTTTTCAATTTCCATCCCCTCTTGCAAAGGGGTTGAGCACGACGTCATCATGCGGCCGTTTACCTTTACGGTACAGACACGGCACGCAGCCTTCGGCGCGGTCCCCTGATAGTTACACAGGGTGGGAATATAGATATTATTCCGCTCGGCGGCGGCGGCAATAAACTCACCGGCACGCCCCATACACTCTTTTCCGTCAACTTTGAACGATACAAACTCACTCATTTCCTAACCCCTACAAATTCGGTCGTCGGCCCACTACTTCACACGAGTCGGCAACAGCCTTAGCGATATCAAACCCACCTTCATATTGTTCGTTGGCGTTTTTGATGTGGCCCTCGTACAGATAGCGGAAGTTCTTGATACTGGTACAGATTGGGTTCATTGCGGTCTGACCAAGTCCACACCGACTGGCCTTTCCAATGGGAGCCCACGACAGCATTGCGTCAATGTCTTTACGCCTACCATCACCGCTCAGAACCTTTTCGAGCGTCTTCTTGTACATAACCGACAAGGCACGACAGGTACTACATGAGCCACATGACTCGTCAATGAAGAACTCAGTAAAGTTGAGTACAACGTCCTGCAGCAGATCATGGTCTTCACCAATCACCATCATTGCACCACCAGTCGAGATGTCCTCATAGCTGACAATTCGCTCGAACTCATTTGGCCCAACACAGCTACCCGAGGGTCCTCCAACCTGTACTGCCTGAACTGCCGCCGGGTCACCACCGGACATTTCAAGGATGTCGTTGAGGCTGAAACCCCACTCGACTTCGTAGACGCCTGGGTACTTCACATCACCGGAGATACTCAGTAGTTTTGTTCCGGTTGATTGACCGGTTCCAAGTGACTTAAACCACTCAACCCCGTTCGTAACAAGCTTGGCAACCGAACAGAGCGTCTCAACGTTATTGACCGCAGTCGGCATACCACGATATCCTTTTTCGACCGGGAAAGGCGGACGGTCACGCGGCTCGCCACGCTTGCCTTCGGCCGACTCAATGAGAGCCGATTCCTCACCACACACATAGGCACCTGCGCCGTACTGTATGCGGATGTCGTAATTAAAACCCTTGATTCCGCTAGCGTCCTTGCCCAGGGCCCCTTCTTTTCTCATGTCGGTGAGAATGCTTTCGAGGTACTCTTTCATGTACAGGTACTCGTAGCGAACGTAGAGAATTCCTTTCTCGGCCCCAACCGCGTAGCCGGCAAGCGCCATACCGTCGAAAATCAGGCGCGGACGTTCCGTTAAGATAACCCGATCCTTAAAAGTTCCGGGCTCGCCCTCATCTGCATTACAGAAGACGTATTTTTTTTCACCCTTTGCCTTACGGCAGAAGTCCCACTTCATAGCTGTTGGGAACCCGGCACCGCCTCGGCCACGAAGACCGGACTGCTTGACGAGGTCTATCAGCTGCTCTTGGCTCATGCGGTCGGCTTTGACTTTCTCAAGCGCTGAGCCTCCCTCATACTCGGAGAAGATGACCGCACCTTTCTTGCGGATGTTGTTATTAACTGTTGCCTTCATGTACTCGGAGTTGTTCATTCCGTCGCCAAGCCCGTGAGACCGCAACTCGTCGACTGACAAACCCTTGCGCATGTCGCGAACGAGTTCTTTTACCCGGAAAGCCGTTAGGTTTGGGAAAACAATCCCGTTAATGAGCGCCGCGGGCTCCTGATCTGCCATGCCAATGTCGGCACAGTCGTCCAGACTAATCATCCCGTCTTCGGATACCTCGCCAAATGAACAACCTGATTCGCGTTCAAATGCTGCAGCAATTTTCTCACGCCCCTTGAGAACCGCAATTGCACTGCTGTTCAGATAGACGTTATACTTGGCCATTGGTTTTCGCGCAAAGAAATGGTAAAAAGAAACTGTTTGTTCTACATCCGCACTTGACATATCTAAGCCAGCTGCGAGACTGGTAATGTCCTCGTCGGATATGTAGCTGTTTTCTGCCTGAATATCCAACAGGATATCCATAAGCCGTCCTGCGTCATTGCTATATTTTTGCAAAACGCCGCTTACGACTGAGCTCATACTCCCCCCCTTCAAAGTTATCAATGCTGATAAGCGCACCTCTTGTTAGCCACCACAGCCGCATGAGTATGTGCTTTTCAGAATCGTTGGTGGTAAACACCTGTTTGTCTCGTAATCTTTCCGAGATCATGTTCTCATCGGTTTCTCCATTTGTCAAACAGATTTTTAAAACTGCGTCTTATTAAGCAAAAAGGTTTACCGAGATAAGCCTGCAGTGAGTAGCGCTCCTTGATTTTATTCGGCCTTACATCCATTGTCTCTATTTATGGCGCTTTCAGAATATCTTAGCTTGTTTCGGTTGGCCGGTGGGTGTAGTCTTACCGTGAGATTAGGCCAAGATCTGCGTATTCTTAGACTACGTTGTCTGAAACAGGAATAGTAATATGTCCATTGGTGAAGAAAATTGTGTAACGGCTCAACGAATAACTGTGCGTGGTTTAGTTCAGGGAGTTGGTTTTCGTCCATACATTTACCGGCTGGCCGAAACCTACGAGGTTTACGGCACCGTAGAGAACGCCAACGATGCGGTCTATATCCATGCAGAGGGAACAATTGAACAACTGGCTGCCTTCCTTGAGGCAATACCGCGCGACATGCCTCCTGCAGCCGAAATTTTTGACATCAAGAACGAGCGGGCGGAACTCGGTGGCGCTCAAGAGTTCCGCATTATTGCCAGCAGTAACCGATCAGCAGCCGTCACCCGTGTAAGCCCGGATATCGCGGTGTGCGATGACTGCCTCACGGACATGAAATTGCAACCGCACCGCATGGGATACCCTTTAATCAACTGCACCAACTGCGGACCACGGTTCAGCATTATTAGGGATCTACCCTACGACCGGCCCAATACGACCATGGACGTCTTCCCCATGTGCGAAACTTGCCGCGGAGAGTACGAGGACGTAGGTGACCGGCGTTTTCATGCTCAACCGGTAGCCTGCAACGTCTGCGGGCCGGTATACAGCGCTTGGGAAGGCCTTGGCAACGGGCTTGCAGGCAACAACGGCGCCGCGGGGACCGCGAAAGCAGAGGGGGCTGCCGGAGACCTGGATAGGCAGAATCTTGCGGATGCAGTGCTGGAACGCACAGCCGAGATCATTAATAGTGGCGGGGTTGTGGCCCTCAAAGGTACCGGCGGGTACCACTTGGTGTGTGACGCCTTCAATGAAGACGCCGTGCAACGCTTACGAACTGCCAAGAGGCGCGAAGGAAAACCGTTCGCGGTGATGTTCCGGGATATAGCGGCGCTACAGACCGTTTCGGCCCCTGTCGAGGCCGAGATTGCGTGCCTGAGCAGCCCAGCGCGGCCGATTGTGCTCTTGCCCAAGCACAGCGGGACTGCGCCTTCGGTCTGTAACGGTCTTGCAGGTATTGGGGCTATTCTCCCGTCAATGCCGTTTCACTACCTGCTCTTTGAGCAACTCGAAACTAAGGCGGTCGTGCTCACAAGCGGCAACATCTCAAACGAGCCGATTGTCATTACCGACTCGGACGCAGTGGAACGCTTAGGCCCAATGGTAGACGCAGTAGTAAGCTACAACCGCGCAATACATAATAGGGTCGACGACTCGGTTGTGATGGTAGTCAACGGCAGTCCGCGGCCGATCCGGCGTTCACGGGGCTATGCCCCAGGGCCGATCCCGATATTTGCCAATGTTGAGGGAATTCTGGCGGTTGGTGCAGAGCTAAAACACACCTTCTGTCTTGGCAAAGGGCAAGAGGCAATTCTCAGTCAACATATTGGCGACTTAAAAAATGCCAAGACGCTTGAGTTTTTTGAGGAAGCGGTAGAACGTTTTTCACGGCTGTTCCGGTTCGAGCCGCGGATTGTCGCTTGTGATCTACATCCGGACTACCTCTCCACCCGATTCGCTGAGCAGCTTGGCCTACCCGTGGTGCAGGTGCAGCACCACCATGCGCATATCGTTGCCTGTATGGCCGAGCACAACCTTCATGAGCAGGTAATTGGCATCAGTTTTGACGGCACCGGCTACGGCAGCGACGAAACCATCTGGGGTGGCGAGTTTTTTGTAACCGACCGAGCCGAGTTCCGGCGGGTGGCGCATTTACCCCCTATTCCGCTTCCCGGCGGCGACCTCGTCGTTGCCGAGCCCTGGCGCACCGGGCTTGCGCTGCTACATCGCGAGTTCGGTACGGCGGCGTTCGAAATGGAACTCCCGTTTTTGGGCAGTATCACCGCAGAGCGACGTGCCGCGGTGCGTACATCGCTTGAGAAAAACCTATTCTGCCCCTTGAGCTGCAGTGCTGGCAGACTTTTTGACGCAGTTGCCGCGATAATCGGTGTGTGTAGTCACGCGCAGTTTGACGCTGAGGGCCCTATGCGCTTGGAAAGCGTGGCCGCCCCCGGCACCCACCAAGCCTACCCCTTTCGTCTTGAGCCAGCACGCACCAGCATCGATCCCGAAACCATGGTCGAAATAGGGCTTTCGGACACAATTGGGGCCTTACTGGAAGACATGCAACGTGCTCAGGATTTACAGTTGATTTCAGCCCGGTTCCATACTACAATTTCACAGTTGATTGTGCAGACTTCCATGCGCCTACGGTCCACGCTTGGCCTCAACTCGGTAGTGTTGAGCGGAGGACTATTTCAAAATCGATATATTCTCTCACAAACCGAGTCCCTCCTTGAAAAGCAAGGATTTGCAGTATACGCACACAAAAAGGTCCCCACCAATGACGGTGGCATTGCCTTAGGACAGTTAGCGGCAGCCGCCGCAAGGAGTTAGGTATGTGTTTAGGAGTTCCAGGGAAGGTTGTCGAGCTCACCGGTGAGACGGCGAAAGTGAGCATTGGCGGTGTAATGTACGATGCGGCATTAGCTATTGCCGAAGACATAGAAGTTGGCGATTACGTGTTAATGCACGCGGGTTTTGTTCTGG
>CAZQIK010000026.1:0-1028 GCA_964593085.1 uncultured Spirochaeta sp. | reverse complement strand
TGGAGAAGATTAGCGCGGCTGAGGCAGACGAAACCCTCGAGACGCTTCGCGAATATACTAACCTAAGGGTGGATTAAATTTTGAAATATATTGATGAATATCGCGACCGGAGTCTCATTAAGGGCCTAGTTGCAAAAATTAATGCCGAGTCCACAAAACCGGTCCGACTTATGGAGGTGTGCGGAAGCCACACCATGGCTATACAGAAGTTCGGCCTTCCGGCGCTCCTGCCGGAGCATGTGGAGCTCCTGTCCGGCCCGGGCTGCCCGGTCTGTGTCACCGATATCGGCTATGTAGATCATGCGGTTGCCTTAGCACGTCGGCCGGATGTTATTTTAACCACCTTTGGGGACATGATTCGTGTACCTGGCTCTACATCGACGCTCCAGAGCGTGCGTGGTGAGGGGGCCGCGGTGCAGGTTGTGTACTCTTCTATGGAGGCACTGAAAATTGCCGAAAAAAACCCGGACAAAAAGGTCGTTTTCCTGGGAATTGGCTTTGAGACCACTACCCCAACCAGCGCGGCGGCTATGCAGGCGGCCAAAAACCGGAATATCGACAATTTTTTTGTGCTGAGTGCTCATAAGCTTATGAAGCCCGCAATGACTGCACTTATTGACGACGGGGTGAAGATTGACGGCTATATCTGCCCCGGCCATGTCAGCATTGTAACCGGAACCGCTATGTATGAGGAGATCTCGGCAGCGTACAAAGTCGGGTGCGTGGTCACAGGCTTTGAGCCGGTGGACGTACTCCAGGGCATCGACCTGCTTATCTCTCAGTTTGAGGCTGGCCAGCCCGGCGTAGATATTGCGTATAAGCGACTGGTAACTGCGGCTGGTAATACCAAGGCCTGGGATTTAATGTGGGAGGTTTTTGAGCCATGTACCGCCAACTGGCGTGGCATTGGCAACATAGCCGAAAGTGGAATGGCGCCACGTGAGGCGTATGCCGAGTTCGACGCAGCACGCATGGTGCCGGTAGAAATTGAGGAACCGCAAGAAGTAAAAGGCTGCATCTGCGGGTCC
>CAZQIK010000025.1:0-9990 GCA_964593085.1 uncultured Spirochaeta sp. | reverse complement strand
GAGTGAACAAACAGCTAGGGTTGAACGTAAGACTGGCGAGACCGACATTAAACTCACCCTGAACTTCTCAGAGCGGTCCCCTATTGATATCAGGACTGGTGTGCCGTTTCTTGACCATATGCTGCATGCTATGAGCCACCACGGTGGCTTTTCACTTATGGTGGAGGCTATGGGGGATGTACACATTGACCAACATCACCTGGTGGAAGATGTCGGATTGGTCTTGGGTGACGCTCTCAAGATCATTCGTGAGTCAGGGCCAGCTATCACCCGTTTTGGCCATGCGCTTATTACTATGGATGAGGCTTTATCAGAAACCACTATTGATGTCTGCAACCGATCGTACTTGGTCTTTCGCGGCGAGTTTCCTCAGGAGTATTGTGGCGAGTTTCACGTCGTCCTGGTGCGTGAGTTGTTGCAGGCCCTGGCTAACCGCGGTGCTATGAACCTTCACACCGAACTCCGCTATGGTTTCAACTCGCATCACATGAGCGAAGCACTGTTTAAGAGCTTGGGCCGGTCTTTAGCGCAGGCCTACAGTCCGCGACCTCAGGACCAAAATCAAGCTATGTCTACAAAGGGAATTCTTTGAAAGAATAGACAAAGATATGTTTGAGGTGGTATCGTTCGCTAGCTTTATTTGGTATGCATGATGGAAAAGCCAAAACTGCCCCCCAGTTCCGGATTTCTAAAAGTTGACCTTGGTGCACCAGCAAAGGTTAGTGGTGCAGATCGTGCTACGTTAATTCGGCGTGGTAATGAGTTTTTCAACCAAGGGCGCTACGACCTTGCCAAACGGGTCTTTATTACGGCCCGCTATGGTGACGGTCTGATACGACTCGGGGACAAGCATTTACAGCAGAACGAGCCACTGGAGGCGCTGCGGCTGTATCAAATTGCACCGGAACCCAGTAAAGCTGCCGACCTTATTGAGAGATTTGCCGATATTGTTCGACAGTGGCTGGAAGAGGATGAATAATTGTGACTGCACATGAAGATAATTATGATGACTTTGACCTGGAGTTTGATCCGAGCCTCGGAGATACCCCGGAACAGCTTGAACAGAAAGAGCTTGCACACAAGGTTGCCGAACTCTCTCAGCGGGCGTATCAGCTGCTCAAAGAGGACTATCTCGAGGAAGCTGAAGCGCTTTTCCAGGAAATGCTTGGGCATGAGCCCGAGAATAACTACGCTCTGGTCGGATTAGGTGACGCGGCGCGCAAGCGTCGTCGTTATCAGCAAGCGGTCGAGTACTATCAAAAATGTCTGGAAACGCATCCGGACAACAACTATGCACTGTTTGGGCTTGCCGACTGCTACAAATCCATGCGGCACTTTCACAAGGCAATTAACGTGTGGGAACGCTACCTCAAGCACGACAATGAGAACGTGACAGTACTTACACGTGTTGCCGACGCTTACCGTAAGGTGCGGGACCTTGAAAACTCGCAGCGCCTCTATATGCGAGTTCTTGAAATGGAACCTGACAATCCATATGCGCTCATTGGACTGGGGCATCTGCATTATGACTTCCGTGACTATCGCAAGGCATTGCAGTTTTGGGAACGAATGTATGAACTCAACGGAGCTCAGGTCGATATTCGGGTACTTACCTCAATCGGTAACTGCCACCGCAAGATGAAAACCTTTGAACGCGGCACATATTATTTCGGCCGCGCACTTGAACGAGAACCAGATAATTTCTACGCCCTGTTTGGAATGGCCGACTGCTGCCGCGGACTGAATCGTTCAGAGGAGTCGCTGGAGTATTGGAATCGTATACTTGCCAACGATCCTTCCAACAAAGTTATTCTGACGCGGGCCGGTGACGCATACAGAGGAATGGACAAGTACGACTCGGCCGAGATGTATTATAACAAAGCGCTGAATATTGAGTACGATACATACGCTGTGATCGGGCTGGCATTGGTCAACAAAGCCAAGGGAAACTATTCCGAAGCGATACAGGCTTTGGAGTCGGTCAAAACGGTAGAGCCGAAAAACCACCGGCTCTACACCGAAATTGCTGAATGTTATCTCAATATGAATGACCCACGCAAAGCATTAGAGGTACTGCAACAGTTCAAAAAACTGGGAATTCGCAATCGCTATGTGAATGATTTGTTTGACCGTATTCGCAGCTCACATAGATAGAATGGAAGACCCAGACCCCGGGGTGGCTGAAGCCCGAAAGACTACGAGTCGGTCAAGACAGCCTTAATCCGCCGAACTCCCTGCGACGAACTTTGTTCCTTTTGTATCTTGAAACGACCAAGTGATGCGGTGTGTTCTACATGAGGGCCACCACAAACCTCTTTCGAGAAATCACCTATCGAATAAACTTTCACTACCTCGTTGTAGCGGTCGCCAAAAAGTGCGGTTGCACCGGACTCACGGGCTTCACCTAAGGTCATAGTAGAAATTGATACCGGCAGATCACGCTCGATCTGCTCATTCACAATGTGCTCGACAGTGCTCAACTGTTCCGGCGTCATCTTCTCGGAGTGAGAAAAGTCGAAGCGTAACCGATCTGCGGTGATATTGCTGCCTTTCTGAGCAACATGGTCACCAAGCACCTGCTGCAAAGCCTTGTGGAGCAGGTGTGTAGCGGTATGGAGCCGTGTCGTCATTTCAGAATGATCCGCCAAGCCACCTTTAAACACACCTGCTTCGTCCATCTTGGAGGCTTCCTGGTGCTCAGCAAAGGCTTGCTCAAAGCCCTCACGATCAATGCTCAATCCATGCTCGGCCGCAAGCTCCTCGGTAATCTCTATAGGGAATCCGAAGGTATCGTAGAGATGGAAAGCCACCTTACCGGGTATGCGGCGACCTTCGTCCGACATAAGTTTAGGGAGCAGCTTTTCAAACTCATGTTCCCCTTTTTGCAGCGTAAGCAGGAAGCGCTCCTGCTCATGCACGAGTCCGTCTACGATTTTATCACGGTTGTCCTTCAGACTCGGATAGGCATGCGTATACATGTCTACCACTAGTTTGGCCGGAGTCTCTAGAAAACTGCCGTTGAGACCCAGTTTGCGCCCGTGTCGTACAGCTCGCCGAATAAGCCGACGGAGTATGTATCCTTGACCGACATTCGAAGGCATTACTCCCTTCTCATCTCCCAGAATAAAACTGGCTGTGCGACAGTGGTCGGCAATAATGCGCATTGAGATATCTTGCACCGCGTCCGCCCCATAGCGAGCTCCAGTAAGCTCTTCAAGGCACGAAAGGATAGGAGTAAAAATCTCGGTTTCATACACCGAGTTCTTGCCTTGGAGTATAGCTACGGTCCGCTCAATTCCCATGCCCGTATCAACACACTGCCGGTCGAGCTGTTGGTAGCTACCGTCGGCACGCTTGTTGTACTGCATGAAGACATCGTTCCATACCTCCATGAACTTCCCATCCGAAACACCCGGTTGGCTATCAGCAGAGCCCGGGATTCCGGTATCAATAAACATTTCACTGTCTGGGCCACATGGACCGGTTTGGCCCGCTGGTCCCCACCAGTTATCTTGGCGTGGCAGATAGTAGATTCGTTCACGCGGAATGCCTAAAGACTCCCAAACCTTTGCAGATTCATGGTCGGGCTCAACTTCGTCGTCACCTGCAAACACCGTAATTGAAAGTTTGTCTGGGCTTATTCCTAGCCAGCGTGTTGAGGTCAAGAACTCGTAGCTCATGGTAATTGCTTCTTCCTTGAAGTAGTCACCTAAAGACCAGTTCCCCAACATTTCAAAGAATGTCAGGTGACTAAAGTCACCAACATCCTCGATATCGCCGGTTCGAATGCACTTCTGGTGATTGACGAGTCGGTTGCCCGCAGGGTGCTCTTGGCCCAGGATATAGGGAACCAGAGGATGCATTCCGGCTGTGGTAAAAAGAACCGTTGGATCATTTTCAGGAATGAGAGAACTCCCGGATATGTGACTGTGGTTCTTAGACACAAAAAACTCAATGTATTTGTCGCGAAGCTCGTTTGCGGTCATAGTTGGAAAATACTATTCATGCATGCTGCCTGTGTCAAGAAAGATACGGATCTTCACTAGACTTCGACAGAAAATCTGGAAATGCATAGACCACAGTACCAGATTCACGAATGCGCATCTCTGCAAAACCCTTCCCTGCAAGTTCTTCTAGCTTCATTCGGGCTTGTTCTATGCTGTAGTCGCCCTCAAGCGCCACTTCACTCGGTGTAGTAAGGCCATGATTCATTTTGGCGGTGCGCAATATCACACGTTCAATAGAGTCCTTGGGCTTGCCGCCAATCAGGATCGACCATTCCTTGCCTAAGCCTTCATTAAAGTACTCAATGCTATCAAACCGTGCCTCCCGAACAAGTCGCGGCATAGCAAAAAAGTCGTGAATTGTGCCGATCCAAAAAAGCCCGCCTGTGAGCAGGTACAACACACCGGTACCGGTCTTACCAAGATAAAACCGATGGAGTCCCGCAAAACCAAGGAGCGACGGAATCCACAGGATATATGCGGTCTGTAGAGATACGTTCTTCACACTCATTTCATTTCTCACTTGTACACCCAATTTCGCCTCTATATTACCGGGACTACAAATACACATCACCGGGGCGACGAAGCGCTATCTTGCCTTCTGCTTCAAGCGCCTTAATCCGCTCAAGGAATTCCTTAACCGCAACATCTACATCACTCCGTAGAACAGGTCCCATGTGCCGATATTCTTCAATAATGATAGTAGCTCGGCGTTCCGACACCCCACGTAGCATCTTGGCCCTCACCTGTTCATCCTTGCCTTTAAGAATAAGTGCGACGCTCTTGTCGTCAAACTCTCGCAGTACAACCGCCAGATCTTTCACCTCAATGTCGTCAAGCACATCCAAGGTCATGAGCCGCCCTTCAATCTCGTCGGCGAGTTCCGGCTCGGCCTCCCGAAGTTCACGCAGCAGGGACTCCTCATTGGAGTAGTCCATATGCCTGAGTATCTCTGCAATAGTAGCGGTACCGTCAAGCTCCAGATGCTCTGGTCGAGCATGGCGGTGTAGCTTTTCTCGCAGAGCGTCCTCCACGCGCGCCATGAGCCCCACATCCAGCTTTTTTGTGTTGGCCAACCGGAGCAGCACATCGGTACGCAGATCGCTCGGGAGTCCAGCGACTACCCGCGCGGTGTAGGCCCTATCAAGATGTGCAAAAATTGCGGCAAGCACCCCAGGGCTTTCATCACGTAACACGGGAACGACCGCGTCAGGTTCCAGGTCCTCCAGAAACGCAAAGCGCCTACGGCCAGCCTCTTCCACGCGAGCATACAGCCTATCTGCCACAGCACCGCCAAACGCCCCTTCCAAAAACGAACGAGCTACATCCGGACCACCTCGCACAGTCGTAGTTTGAGCACCTACAAGCTCGCGAAACTCACTGAGCAGTGCCTGTCCTCGCTCGGCTGATATCGGACCAACCGCCGCAATCTCGCGTGCAAGCAGCTCTACTTCATCTTCCTCAAGCAGAGACAACACCTGAACCGCATAGTCTTTACCCAGCAATACCAGAAGCTCGGCGGCCTTGCGTAAGGAACCTGCCGCAGGCTTGCGTAGCTGCCTGTCAGGTAGACGAGCAGCCGTAGCGTTGGGATCCGGCGCATCCTTGTCACCTACTTTCAGTAGTCCATGAAGGGCATCTGCAACCTTACCAGCGCCCGGGGCGGCACTTTGCTTATTGGGAGTCTGTTTTTGACCGGAAGCTTGCTCAGCGCCCATCACAGGCGTCTGAGACGTCTGAGGCGTCTGAGGCGTCTGAGTGTCAAAGGACGGGGCTTTCCATACCCGATATGCCTTGTGCGCTTGGCTATGATCGTGCGGCTTCTCCATACCAGTTCAGCATATCGCCGAGATCGGCGCCCGTCAATCATGTGCCAAGCCCGCCTCATGGGTGTGGCAACCCCTCTCGGAGAGGTAGGAAAAACCATGCTGGATTAGGCTTGACAAGCCAAGGAGCATGCGGTATAAGTTCGAGAGCAATCAAGAAACGATAAACGCCGCTGTAGCTCAGTCGGTAGAGCAGAGGACTGAAAATCCTCGTGTCGACAGTTCGATTCTGTCCGGCGGCACATTCGTTTGGGGCTTTCCAATCCTTTGGAAAGCCCCTTTTTTTAGTGCACCCAGCAGAACGATCCAGCAGAACGACCGATTACCCCGCAGGACGTCCACAAAAAAGGGGCGCCCGGCTAAGGGCGCCCCTCATTACGAAAATCAGAGATGTGGCTGACGAGGAGCCACGAACCGAATCCTAGTGCTCTTTTTAACTTTTGCCCGCAGTTAGGATCGACTGGGCAGATGCAAGTCGTGCAATAGGCACCCGGTACGGTGAACATGACACATAGTTCATGCCTACATTGTAGAAAAAATCTATGGATGCCGGATCACCGCCATGCTCGCCACAAATACCAACCTTCAGCTCGGGCTTGGTCTGTCGCCCACGCTCAAGACCAACTCGTACCAACTCACCAACTCCGGACTGATCCAATGAAGCAAATGGGTCCTGTTTCAGAATACCCTGGGCAAGATAGTACGGAACGAAGCTTCCGACATCGTCACGTGAGTAACCATATGTCAGCTGCGTAAGGTCATTGGTGCCAAAGGAGAAGAAATCCGCATGCTCGGCTATGCGGTCGGCAACAAGCGTTGCACGAGGTATCTCAATCATGGTACCGACAAGGTATTTAATCTTAACCTTCTTGTCGCTAAGCACTCGCTCGGCAACCTCAACACAGCGCGCCCGCAAATCTTCGAGCTCTTCCTCAACACCAACAAGCGGAATCATGATTTCCGGTAAAACCTTAGCTCCGGCTTTAGCAACCTCGCAGGCAGCGGTCATAATCGCCTCTACCTGCATCTCATAAATTTCCGGGTAGCTTATACCAAGTCGGCAGCCACGGTGACCAAGCATAGGGTTAAGTTCTTGAAGGGACTCAATCTTGGTCTTTAGCTTGGCAACTGAGATGCCCCCAAGTTCCGCGAGTTCCTTGATAGCATCTTTTTCATGTGGTACGAACTCATGCAACGGTGGATCAAGAAGACGTATGGTTACCGGTAGACCATCCATAGCCTTAAAAATTCCCTTGAAGTCCTTCTTCTGCAACGGCAGCAATTTCTTCAACGCTTTTCGCCGAGCCGTCTCGTCCTCGGCAACAATCATCTCACGGAAGGCCGTGATCTTATCACCTTCAAAGAACATGTGCTCAGTACGGCAGAGCCCTATCCCCTCAGCTCCAAACTCACGTGCACGCTTAGCGTCTCCCGGAGTGTCGGCATTGGTTCGTACGCCAAAACCCTTACCCGCAATTCCTGCGCGCTCGGCCTTGTTTCGCACCTTGTCGGCCCAGGAAAGAAAAGTGGTGAGTTCCTTTGAAATTTTCGGGGCAATGAGGTCTACGTGTCCGGCAAACACCTCACCGGTCGTACCATCGATAGTGATGTAGTCCCCTTCCTTGATTTTGACAGAGCCGATCTGGACCGACTTTCCGGTGACTACTGCTTCACGGCATCCGGCAACACAAGGCTTACCCATACCACGAGCAACAACTGCCGCGTGACTTGTCATACCGCCAGTTGAAGTCAGGACCCCCTCGGCAGCATGCATTCCGCCGATATCTTCGGGTGATGTCTCAGCACGAACAAGTACAACTTTTTTGCCCTGCTCCTTCCATTCTTCTGCTTCGTCAGCAGTGAAAACTGCGTGGCCGGTAGCCGCGCCGGGGGAAGCGTTGAGGCCTTTAGCCTGTGGCTTAATGGTCTTGCGAGCTTTCGGATCAATCATAGGATGAAAGACCTGATCAAGTTGCTCAGAAGTAACCTTGGTCAATGCTTCCGCTTCGTCAAAAACACCTTCGGAAACCATTTCAACAGCAATCCTGATTGCAGCCGCACCGGTGCGTTTTCCGTTGCGAGTCTGGAGGATGTAGAGTTGCCCTTGTTCAATGGTGAACTCCATATCCTGCATGTCTTTGTAATGCGCCTCAAGCTTATCTTTAACGTCAACCAATTGATTGTAGATTGTAGGGTTCTTCTTCTTCAGTGTGTTGATTGCCATTGGGGTGCGAATGCCAGCAACGACATCTTCACCTTGCGCATTCTGCAGATACTCCCCATAAAAAACCTTCTGCCCTGTGGCAGGATCTCGAGAAAAGGTGACACCAGTTCCCGATGTTTCGCCAAGATTACCAAAAACCATTGACTGCACATTAACTGCCGTACCCTTGAGTCCGGTGATATTGTTGATCTTACGATATTTAACTGCTTTCTGCGTGTTCCATGAGCCAAAAACCGCGTCAATAGCCGCCCAGAGCTGTTTTATGGGATCTTGCGGAAAGTTGTCTTTGGTGTGCTTCTTATACACTTTTTTGTAAAGTTCAACGAGCTCCTGTAGATCGTCCGTAGTCAGCCCGGTGTCTAACTCGACCCGCCGCTTTTTCTTCATTTTTGCAAGCTCTTCTTCAAAATCAGCATGCGCAATGCCCATAACAACATTTCCGAACATATTGATGAAGCGACGGTACGCATCCCAAGCAAAACGCGGATTACCCGAGACACCGCTTAATCCCTCTACGGCTTTGTCGTTGAGTCCAAGATTCAGCACTGTATCCATCATGCCCGGCATAGAGACTGCTGCCCCCGAACGCACCGAGACAAGCAGCGGGTCCTTGGAATCCCCCAGCTTCTTTCCGCGCACCTTCTCAAGGGTGCTCAGATGCTTTTCGACCTCGGCTTCAAGCGTAGAAGGGTACTTACCATTCTGGGTATAATATTCCTCGCATACGTCTGTTGAGATAGTAAAGCCCGGTGGTACAGGAACCCCCGTTTTGCTCATCTCGGCAAGATTCGCACCCTTGCCCCCAAGTAATTCACGGTGATCTCTACCGCCCTCTGCTGTTCCATTTCCAAATGAGTAAACGTACTTTTCCGGCATAAGCCAATACCCCCTAACCGGTGTTTCTAAAGATGTTATTGTTATTGTATATGATAACTGAGGAGACACAACAAAAAAAGGGACTTGATACCCAAAAACGAATACCAAGTCCCCAAATTGTCTGCAATTTTCCGCTATTCTGTCAGCTCACCGGCATTTTAGGCAATGTATGACTCCAACAATTGGCTACGCTTAGGGTGTTGCAGCCGTTTAACTGCCTTTTTTTCAATCTGACGGATGCGTTCTTTGGTAAGGCTGTAGCGGTCTCCAATTTCTTTCAACGATAAGGGACTTCGTCCGTTAAGGCCAAAACGATACTGCACAATTTCTGCCTCTTTATCACTTAATGTCGCTAGAATTTCGTTAATATCGTTTTTTAGCGCCTTTTCGACCACGATAGTCTCCGGATGCTTGTAACCCAAGTCTTCGACAAAGTCACCAAGAAGCGAAGAATCCTTTTCTGCATAGACCGGAGTCTCAAGAGAAATGAGTTCTCGCGATATATTGACAAGGTCTTCTACATGCTCTTGCTTCATATTAAGTGTTTTTGCTATCTGTTGCATCTCGGAGCGTTCGCTACGTCCGCCCTGCACTTCTTTCCGAACCTTCTCAATTTGTACAAGCTCATTGGCCCGGTTCAGTGGGAGACGGATCATTCGTGACTTCTCACAAATTGCCTTGAGAATGGCTTGACGAATCCACCACACGGCGTATGAGATGAAGTGATATCCTTTTTCGACATCAAATCTCTCAATGGCATTCATAAGCCCAATGTTTCCTTCACTAATCAGGTCGGAGAGAGCTAATCCTTGATTCTGATATTTCTTGGCCACGTTCACCACAAAGCGAAGGTTCGCCTGAATGAGCTTATCTTTGCACGCTTGATCACCGTCGGCTGCACCCCGTGCATACTCGTTTTCTTCGGCACGAGTGAGAAGTGGAATTTTATTTATTTCTTTCAAGTAAATTGATAAAATATTTTCATCATCACTGCTCGAACGCGGAATGCTTGTCTTTGTTGCTTTTTTTGTTGATGCTGCGGACATGTGCGCCTCCTGCC
>CAZQIK010000024.1:0-10148 GCA_964593085.1 uncultured Spirochaeta sp. | reverse complement strand
CTTCTCCGCATTACCTAAAAGGACGCAGAACTACCAGAAATCCCGATTGATAGAAATATTGTTCCATACTGCAGCATAAAATGCGTATGTTAGGCATGGAACAGAATGGATATCATAATAGTCGGAAATATCATCTCCAACTTCTCGCTTGTTACTCTTGTGGTTTTCTTGCACTACGTGGTGAAGGAAAGAGTACATAGTCCCAGCGGGAGCATGAGCAATGCGTTACTTGGCGTAGGCTTTGCAGTAGCGGCCGTTTTGTCAATTCTTATGGGCATTCCAGTTGCAAATGGTGTAATTTTCGACACCAAAACGATGCTGGCGGTGCTTGCTGGCTTCTATGGTGGGTGGCTGCCAGGGCTCATTCTGGCAATAGGCGCAGTTGGAGCACGGCTTTTTGTGGGCGGTGTTGGTGCCTTTGGCGGTTCCTTAGGGGTGCTGCTGAGCGTTGGCGCAGGACTCTTGTTGCGGCGTCAACGAGGCGCAAGCAGGTGTCGGTGCCGACTCCCTCTCCTTATCACACTTGGTTTGTCGGCAGCTCTCATACAAATCTTCATGGTGTTAACCCTGCTGCTCTATGTGGGCCCGGGCCAGATGTTTCAGGCGATGTCGGGTATCGCAGCACCTACCCTGTTGCTCTATCCTCCTTTGACGGTGCTGATTGGTCTCATGTTTGGGTTTGTAGATGATCGTGCTCAGGCACATCAGCAACTCCGGGAAGCTCAAGCTGAGTTAGAAGAGCTCAACGACAGCCTTGCGGAACGAGTTGCCGAAGGCACAGGAGAACTACTACTCAAGAACCAAGAACTGCTCCAGGTCATCTCCGACCTGGAGCGAACTCGGGATGAGCTAGATAGCAGTCAAAAAATGGCGGCCCTCGGTCAGCTCATGGCCGGAATTGCGCATGAGCTGAACAGCCCGCTTGGCGCGGTAGCGGGAGCAACTCGTGTCTTTCGTGAAACACTCGCCGTCCGCGTTCCGGAAGTAGTTGCGTTGTGCGGAGAACTCTCAGCATCGGAGACAAGCGCGATGCTCGGTCTGTTGCAACGTGCCCTCCAGGCACCACCGCTTGAGGACAGTCTCCGGTCAAGGCGTGAGCGGCGGGCCGCCACGGAAGCCATTGCGCAAGCCCTTGAAGCGCGCCACCGGTGGGCGGCGGAGCTTGTGAGTGAGTACCGACTGCTGGACTGTTCAGACGACCTGCGCGAGATCCTGGATTCCAAGCATAGTGAAAAAATACTTGATACCATCACTGCCTTCGGAACAGCTATGCGTTCCGCAGTAGTTGTCTCACTTGGCGCCGACAAAGCCGCCCAAACCGTTCAAGCACTCCATAATTACGCGCACAGCAACCACTCTACTGAGCCGGAACGCATTTCCTTAGCAACAGAAATCGATGTTGTCTTAGAGCTCCTCCACAGCGGAATGCATCGCAGAATTTCAATTGTGAGGAACTACACTGAAGACATCTTTATTCACGGCATGCGAGATCCTCTGAATCAGGTCTGGATGAACCTCATCAAGAACGCGCTGCATGCTATGCAGTATCGTGGGACCTTGACGCTCACCATTGAGCGCGCGGTTACCCCCGGGGTTGTCTGTGTAGCTATTAGCGATACCGGTAATGGCATACCGGAGCACATTCGTTCTCATCTCTTTGAACCGTATGTCACAACAAAAGAGGACGGTGAAGGAATTGGAATTGGGCTTGACATATGCAAGCAGATTATTGAGCGTCATGACGGTAGCATAGAGTTTGAAACACATACGAACGGTACAACGTTCTCTGTTTTCCTGCCGACTGTGGGCTCTGGCTCTGGCTCTGGCTCTGGCACTGGCGGCATCGACGCGGTTGGAACTGAAAGGAACCACAAGCCCAGCGAACTAAGCTCGACGCACGTACCAGCGCACAACTACGGAGACCGGACATGAGCCCCACACTCAACACCCCCGCAGCAATCCTATGCGTTGACGACGAGCCCATTATTCTTGTGGCTCTCAAGCAGGAACTACGTGCGCTCTTTGGAGACCGCTACATCTATGAGACAGCAAATAATGCTGCCGATGCGCTTGAAGCCATCGAGGAACTCCAGCAGGACAAAATCGAGGTGATTCTGATCATTTCCGACTGGCTCATGCCTGGCCAAAAAGGTGACGAGTTCCTCATTGAGGCCAGAAGGATGTCTCCACAGGCTGGCGCCATTCTCATTACCGGTCAGGCAAATGAAGAGGCCATAGCGGAACTCAAACAGAATCTAAAAGGCGTAGCGGTCATCCGCAAACCATGGGGGCGCGAGGCACTCCGCGAGGCAGTAGTTTCCTGCCTCAACACGGAAGGCCCCACAGAGGCGCAGCCTTAGGCCTTACGAACGCCGCTCACAGCGAGCAGCGCTACCGGTCTATACCAGCGACTCGCCGCTCATCTCAGACGGCTTCTCCAGCCCCATTAGCTTAAACACGGTTGGGAATACATCGGCCAGACGACCTCCCGAGCGCAACGCCTTGGCAGGCTCGTCCATGCTACCGCTTGCATCTGCGGTTCGATCCGCATCCACTATAATGCAGTCCACCTCATAGGTCGTATGTGCAGTGTGAGCACTGTTGTTCTTGTCCTCCCACATCTGCTCGGAGTTGCCGTGATCGGCGGTTACAATGAGCTTGCCACCGCGTTTCAGAGTGGCCTCAACAAGAGAGTCTACACAGGAGTCAACCGCCTCACATGCCTTAATGGCTGCCTCAAGCTTGCCAGTATGGCCCACCATGTCGGCATTAGCAAAGTTGACCAGAATGAAGTCCTCGCAGTCCTCGGCAGCCAGTCGCCGCAGCACAATATCGCGTACTTCGCTTGCACTCATATCCGGTTTCAAGTCGTAGGTTGCCACCTTGGGCGACTGCGGCATCTCGCGCCCCTCTCCGGTAAAGGGTTCGTCACGATAGTCGTTAAAGAAGAAGGTAACATGGGGAAACTTTTCGGTCTCGGCACAGCGGAACTGCGTAAGGCCCTGTGCACTGAGGTACTCACCCCCAATATTGACCATCTTCGGGGCCTTGGGGAACGCGACATTGACCATAGTGTTCAGCTCCGCCTCGTACCCGGTCATGGTCACCCAGTACATGTCCAGCTTCTTGCCTCGCTCAAAGCCTCTCTCACCGCTGTCGGGTGAGGCCTTCACCGCACCCATAAAGGGGTCCATGACAAATGCACGAATGATTTCGCGCGGACGGTCACCCCGATAGTTGTAGAAGATAGCGGTATCACCGTCTTCCATGCGGGAATCCTTCCAGTCACTACCCACGTAGCGAGGGGTCACAAACTCATCACCGTTCTGGCTGTCGTTGTCCGGGTTGTCATAGTAATGCTGCATAGCCTCGGTTGCGGTCTCAAACACGGGTAGGGCCTGATCACGACCAGTGAGCATATCGTAGGCACGCTTCACACGCTCCCAGCGAAAGTCGCGGTCCATAGCCCAGTAGCGCCCGGTAAGGGAAGCCACCTTACCCACACCGATCTCGCTAAGTTTCGCCTCTATTTGACGCACAAACTCAATCCCGGTATAGGGCCCGGTATCACGACCGTCGGTAAACAGGTGCAGCGCCACCTTGCTATGCCCTTCTCGTTTGCATAACTCCACGCACGCGTAGAGGTGAGTAAGCAGACCGTGCACCCCGGCATCGGAGGCCAGTCCCATAATGTGCACCCAGCCGTCGTTCTTCTTGGCCCGCCGCACACCGGCAAGCATCGACTCGTTTTGAAAGAACTCATTTTCACGAATAGCCTTAGTTATTCGCACCGACTCTTGGTACACCACCCGTCCGGCACCTAAGTTCTGATGTCCGACCTCGGAGTTACCCATGGTACCGTCGGGAAGTCCGACATCCTCACCCGATGTACGAATGCGGGTCCAGGGATACTGCTTGAGCAGGCGGTCGTTGCACGGCGTGTTCGACAACTTCACAGCGTTGTATTTGTCCTGTTCGGCATTGGGATTGTGGCCCCAGCCGTCTCGTACCACCAGAATTACCGGCTTTGGTCTATTGCTCATGTTTCCTCCAGCCTTCTTTATCATTTTATACGGGCACATTGCGCAAGTATATCGATATTTTCACAAATAATTGCACCCACCGTCGATACTAATCAAGGAGGAGGCTTGGTGCAAGGGCTGGTTTTGCGCACTTCCCGTGACTTCCTCTGGGGCCTGAAACACGTTAAGATAACAGCTATCGGAATCCTGGATCCACGAGAGGCCCACCACCGGCTGACACAAACGCTGGAACTCCTTGAAGTGCAGAAGGAGCTCAACAAGGCAGGCGACGCCGCACAGCACCCAGAACTGAAACCGGAAGAACTCGAGGGTCGCTTCTGGCGCCGCATGCGGGCCCGCAAGGATCTACAATGGGAAGTGTCGCAATGGAACTAAATGAAGCCTTACTGAGAGTCATTGATGCATGTAACGAGGCTGAGTTTCAGTATGGGCTTGCTGGCGGATTTGCCTTTGCACTGTACTGCGAACCGCGCGCAACCTACGACATCGACCTGATGATTTCCGGAGAGCTTAGCTCTATTGAAGCGGCTGTTCGCACACGGTTCTCGTCGGTGTACAGGAATACAGAAAGCATGAGCTATCCACTGGTCGATGTACACAGACTGCTCCTGATTGACGCTGAGCAAGAGTTTGTTCTGGATATTCTGAGGCCGAACTCCAAAGAATCAGCGGACGAGTTCGGCTTGATGCGGAACAACTCTATGCAGCACTCAATACAGAGATAGCCGCCTCACTGGCGCAGCAGTTTGGGGTGCGTCCGTGAGAACGGCTACCACCGCTTCGAACTCCTCAAAGCCAACAACATCGTTATAACGTTCCTCTGATTCGGGAACCATGGGAATACCCCGGTGATGATCAACAGTTGCCGCGTCCATCAAGCTGCCGTCAAGCGGCCAGGATAGACTTGACCTGCGCGCCAAAGGGGGCGCATCATAGCTACATGAGATTGAGTGCGCACCAACGCCATACCATACGCGCTGCCGTTCGCCAACACTTCGGACCAAACGCAGAGGTACGGCTCTTCGGCTCAAGAACCGACGACGCATGCCGCGGGGGCGATATCGACCTTCTCATCGAGTGCCCGGGCATAGATCCGAACTCACAGAGCGCGGTAGAAGCTAAGCTGCGCATCATCAGCTCCCTGCACAAGTCCATAGGTGAACGCAAAATCGATATCGTATTGGCCGGAGCCGAATCTGACTCGCCAATAGTTCACGCCGCGCGCCGGGAGGGCGTCTCGCTATGAGCGGCTACAATCCTGAGGAACTACGGGCAACCCTCAGATCCGCTATTCAAGAGGGAGAGTCTCACATAAAGCAGCTAGATCGCGCCTCAACGGTATTGGCACCACTTTTCCCTCTCACAGCAGACTCACTTCTCAGCTTGTCTGAAGACCAGGTTCCTATTCTTGATCAATTCATCTACAGATTCACCAAGCTGCAGGACTCCATGGCCTCTCGGCTTCTGCCTACACTTCATGCGCTGCTACGGGCAGATAATTCACCGCGCCCCTTCCTGGATATTCTCTCGTACTTAGAACAACTTGGTGCCCTGAGCTCGGAAGATCGTTGGCTGTTCTTTCGTGCCTTGCGAAACAATCTGGCGCATGACTACCCGGAGTCTACCCGGCAGACGGCCCAGACGCTCAACACCTTGTACCAAAACTGGACCGAGCTCCGCGAGATGTTTAGCACCACACGTGACTATTTTCTATCCTACGAGGCCAGACGATAGTCTCTTGCTATCACTCGCGCTATCATTTTGCCGACAGCAACGAGGTTTTGGAACGGTTTGTTTCTTATTTGCCTCTTTCGCTTTGACGAATAATCGTGTAAAATACACTCTCAATTAGGGCTAAGGGTAGTTCACAGCAGCTTCCCCCCAATTCAATTACTAACCGGCAAAATGCAAAAGGAGTACGGGTTATGGCAAGTTTGGCAACGAAATACATGGGCATCGAGCTTAAGAATCCTCTGGTAGTTGGCGCAAGCAGCGTTACTGGACATATGGATTCAATTAAAAAAATTGAAGATTCCGGCGCGGGAGCCATGATCATCAAGTCGCTATTTGAAGAAGAGATACAACTTGAGCGGCACAAGCTAGACAAAGATCTGGAAATGTACGACGACTGGCACGCAGAAATGACAAATATCTTTCCTGAGCTTGAGCATTCCGGACCAGAAGAACACCTAATGTGGACGCGCAAAGCAAAAGAGGCGGTATCTATTCCGGTTATTGCAAGCCTAAACGCAGTTCAGCACGATACTTGGGTTGAATGGGCAGCAAAATTGGAAGAAACCGGAGTCGACGGCCTGGAGCTCAACTTCTTTGCAGTACCTACCGACCCAACCAAAAGCGCTAAAGAGATCGAGGAAGAACAGATTGCTGCACTCACCGCGGTTAAGAAAAAAGTTAAAATCCCGGTTTCGGTTAAACTGAGCGCCTTTTACACCAGCCCACTAGAAATAGTTCACCGCATGGACAAAGTCGGGGTCGATGGGTTCGTGCTATTCAACCGCATGTTTCACCCTAGTTTTGATGTAGAAAAGGAAACTGCACGTTTTCCGTTTAATCTTTCTACTTCAAGTGACCACCGCCTTGCATTGCGCTACGTTGGACTCTTGGCAGGTGAAATCAAGGGCTGCATCAGTGCCTCAAACGGTATCCACACGGCTGAAGATGCAATTGAAATGCTGCTTGCCGGTGCCGATTCCTTCCAGGTTGTAAGTGCGCTTTACCGCAACTCAATAAAGCATGTTGGAACTATCGTAAGCGGAATTGAAAGCTGGATGGACAAAAAGGGCTACGCATCTCTGGACGACTTCCGCGGCAAACTGAGTGTTAAAAACTCCGGCGACAAGTGGAGCTACCGCCGAGCCCAGTACGTCAAAATGCTGTTGCGAGCAGATGACTACGTAACTCAGCCTAAGCTTATCTAGACTTGCATAGCCAGCTATTTTTATTCCACTATGAAGGCACCATGGTATTATCCATGGTGCCTGTTTTTTTGAGGAGCATTCACTATTGATTGTCACCACCGAGGAGTTCGGTCGCACACGCGACGGGGATCCGGTTAAGCGCTTCCGCATTGAAAACTCACAAGGAACTTCATTCAGTGTGCTCAGCCTTGGCGCTATAATAAACTCTGTGCAACTGCGCCCCGAACCGGGCTCCTCACCGGTCGAGCTTACCCTTGGTTACAGCAGCGTCAAGGAGTACGAGCAGAACGCACCAAACTTTGGTGCTACGGTAGGACGGGTTGCAAACCGAATAGCTGGAGGCCGGTTTGACCTCCATGGAGAGCACTACCAGCTTGAGTGCAACGCACCAGGTAATCACATACATGGTGGATATACCGGGTTCGGGCGCAGGATGTGGGATGCCGAACTGCAGGCGGCCTCATCAGAGGCTGGTGTTCGCCTTCGTCGGGTAAGTTTGGACGGCGAGGACCATTATCCCGGCAATGTCGAGGTAGAACTTACGGTCACCCTTAATGAGTCCAATGAGTTGCGATTTGAGTATCGTGCGGTTACAGACAAAGCAACGCCTATTAACCTTACCAACCACTGTTACTGGAATCTCGGCGGAAGCGCCACGGAAGATATTCGTGATCATGAGGTGAAATTGTTTTGCGATACATATTTGCCGAACAATGAACGCCAGATTCCCACCGGTGAGCTACGGCCGGTAAAGGGCACTGCATTCGACTTGACCTCTTCTCGCCGAATTTGGGAGCGGATGGATGCATTGGGCGGTGGTATTGACCATTGTTTTCAGGTGCGTGGTGAGGTAGGTGTGCTAAGACCCGCAGCTGAAGTAGTAGATAAGTCAAGCGGGCGGCGGATGGAGGTGGAAACCACAACTGCAGGGCTGCAGCTCTATACCGGCAACTTACTTGAAGGCGAGATGGAACGCGGCAGCGCTGGCAATGCGCGGGTACTCCCCGCGCACGCCGCGCTGTGCCTCGAAACGCAAAGCTTTCCCGACGCGGTTAACCAGCCCAAGTTTCCCAGCATCATTCTTGAGCCGGGATCCGAGTACCGCCAAACCACCGTCCACCGCTTCCGCTAGGCCCTTACTCGTTCACAACCTCGTACTCGGCGTCTTCAATGCCGGACTCATGTCCGCCTGAGGCGCCATTGTTGCTCCCGTTGTGGTTTCCACTATCGGAACCCGGGGTGGGGCCAGAGCCCGCAGAATCAGCGTAGACCGCGGCACCAAGTGCCTGTGCAGCCTGTTGTAGCTCTTGAATTGCCGCCTCGGCAGCATCGGCATCCTGTTTCTCAACGGCACTGCGTACCGTCGCAATGGCAGTCTCAATCTTGGCTCGCTCATCTTCGGAAACCTTGGCTCCGTGCTCGGCCATGGTCTTTTCTGTCTGGTAGGCCAAGTTGTCGGCCTCGTTGAGCGTCTCTATACGCTTGCGGGCTTCTTTGTCCTCACCCGCGTTCATCTCGGCCTCCTGTACCATGCGCTCAATTTCCTGTTCGTCGAGCCCCGATGAGGCCTCAATGCGGATCCTCTGCTCCTTGCCGGTGCCAAGGTCCTTGGCAGACACATGAACAATGCCGTTAGCATCAATATCAAATGCAACCTCAATTTGCGGAACGCCACGTGGAGCCGGTGGAATTCCCACCAGCTCAAAGCGGCCAAGGCTCCGGTTGTGGGCAGCCATCTCGCGCTCACCCTGCAACACATGAATACTGACCGAATTCTGGTTGTCCTCTGCGGTGCTAAAGACCTGGCTTTTGCGAGTTGGAATGGTAGTATTACGTTCAATAAGCCTTGTCGACACACCACCGAGGGTCTCAATTCCCAGTGAAAGCGGTGTCACATCAAGCAACAGCACGTCGTTTACCTCTCCACTTAGCACACCGGCCTGTATTGCAGCACCAACCGCTACAACTTCATCCGGATTCACACCCTTGTGCGGATCCTTGCCGAAAATCTCTTGCACCAACTTCTGCACAGCCGGGATCCGGGTTGAGCCACCAACCAGAATTACCTGGTCTATGTCGGCAGCCTTGAGTTCGGCATCCGCCATTGCTTTTTTACATGGCTCAGCTGTACGCTGCACAAGATCATCTACCAGCTGTTCAAACTTGCTACGGCTAAGATTGTAGTTCAAGTGCTTGGGGCCGGAGGCGTCCGCTGTAATAAAAGGCAGATTGATGTCGGTACTCTGCGAACTTGAAAGTTCTTTCTTAGCAGTCTCGGCCGCTTCCTTGAGCCGCTGCAGCGCCATTCGATCGGCGGAGAGATCTACACCGTAGTCATTTTTAAAGCTGGTAACCAACCAGTCAATGATCCGTTGGTCAAAGTTATCGCCACCAAGGTGTGTGTCGCCGTTGGTACTCTTGACCTCAAATACGTTGTCGCCAACCTCAAGTATGGATATGTCAAAGGTTCCACCACCAAGGTCGTACACTGCTATCTTCTCTTCACCGGACTTCTTCTCAAAGCCGTATGCCAATGCGGCGGCGGTCGGCTCGTTCACAATGCGCTTGACCTCAAGACCTGCTATCCGGCCCGCATCCTTAGTTGCCTGACGTTGCGAGTCGTTGAAATAGGCCGGAACCGTAATTACTGCTGAGTCAACTTCCTCACCAAGGTAGTCCTCTGCGGTCTGCTTCATTTTCTGCAACACTGCAGCAGATATCTCCGGTGCGCTCAGCTTCTTGTCGCCAGTATTGACTTGAATACCGCCGTTCTCGCCTTTGAGCACCTCGAATGAGACCATTCCAATTTCTTGTTCAACCTCGTCGTAGCTGCGTCCCATAAAGCGCTTAATTGATGCCACTGTGTTCAACGGATTAGTCACCATTTGATTGCGAGCCGGTTGCCCTACAAGTCGCTCACCTTTGGAGGTATACCCAACAACCGACGGTGTAGTCCGTTGTCCTTCACTATTCTGTAATACAACCGGTTCCCCATGTTCCATAACCGCAACACAAGAATTGGTTGTTCCCAAGTCTATTCCTATTGTTCTCTTAGCTGTACTCATATTTTATTCCTCCCGAAATCGTCATTGTAGTTCTTTTGCAAAAGTGGGGGCCTTGGCCCCCACAAGGAAAGAGTGTGATATGTGATCGCCCCAACGGCGTG
>CAZQIK010000023.1:0-10181 GCA_964593085.1 uncultured Spirochaeta sp. | reverse complement strand
TAACGGCACCACTAAGTTCGAGCTTTGCCACGCGGAAAAATACAGCCTGGCATAACTCCAACAGCACAGCGCGCAGTGCCTGGGAATCGTGCAGGTCGGTCTCAAAGGTCGTTTCATGGCTAATAGAGCGATCTTCGGTGCCTCCTGAGTAAATGCCCGGATCAATGCCTCTGGCAACCTGATAGAGATACTCCCCGGTCGAGGGGCCAAAGTAGCCACGTAGCTCCTCACGCCTGAACTTCCTTAGCTGCAGTGGAGAATGGACTCCCAAACCTTCCAAGAGTTGTACCGTACGTTTACCAACTCCGAAGAGATCTGAAAGTTCGAGGGTGTCGACGAACGGCTGCTCTTCTCCCGGGAGTACGCGGTACAGACCATCTGGTTTTTTGTAGTCCGAGGCGAGCTTTGCTAGAAACTTAGTTTCTGCAATTCCCACCGAACAGCATAGGCCGAACTGGGTGCGAACCTGGGTTTTGATGCGCCGCGCACTTGCTTCCACCGGGCCGAGGAGCCGTTCGGTACCACTTAAGTTAAGAAAGGCCTCATCAACCGAGATTTGTTGTAGTTCCGGCGTGAAGTCGTACAAGTGTAGCATTATGGCGCGCGAGATTTCTTGGTATCGCTGCATTCGTACCGGAACAAAGATGCCGTCGGGACACAACTTCTCCGCCTGCGCTACCGGCATTGCCGACCTAACCCCAAATCGGCGTGCTTCGTACGAGCATGCCGATACTACCCCGCGTTTACCCTGGCCGACAATGACAGGCCGTCCGCGATACTCGGGATTGTCCAGTTGCTCTACCGAGGCGTAAAAAGCGTCCAGGTCAAGGTGTAACCACACGTTCTGCACGCGGCTTTATCTCGCTGAGCTCTGGAGGGGCACCAATTCGCGGTACTCCTCGGTCAGAAGCAGCTTGTCCGAGGTTCCAGCAATGTAACTTGCCTGTGTTTCGGTGCGGGGTACACTAAAAAACTCAAGCGATAACTCTGCATCGGCAGGGACGGTGAACTCAAATGAAAGCGGCAGCTGAGGGTTTGCTCCAATGAAGATATCACCGCTGCGACGATCATCGGCAAGTCTCGTCGGAAGTTCGGAATGGAGCAGGAAGAGCGGGTCCTCGGACAACAGCTGTAACCGAACTGAGGACAACGGTCTTACGGCGTCAAGACGAAGCCGAACCCGCTTTCTATCTAAGAACACACTTGTAGTGACTTGGACCTGGAGCGGGGAGTCGCGATGGTCGGCCATGAACGTCTCTTCCTGTTGCACGGAGGAAAGTTCAAATGTTTCATCATGCAGAACAAGATCTATCTCTCCAATGCGGTTGGGTGCTTGGACTGTCACGGTACGAATGCTGGTCTCGATGTCGTTGTTTTCAAAAACCGACACTGGCCGCGGGGACTCTGGCGAAAAAGGCGTTATGCTCAGTAACAAAAGGAGTAGGGCACCAAAGCTAAATCCAGTCACTGAAGACAATACCTTCAATGTCCACCGTTTTTTTCCTGCCGAAGGGTGAGGGATAAGAAAGTCCATTCGCACAAACATGAGCAAAAATGGGAGCACAATGAGAGTTTGCAGTAGATTTCCCCGAATTGGTGAGAGAAGCAGAGTTTCGGTTACTTGGAGTTCGGGGAGCCGTAATGCTTCAAAGGTAAACACAAGCAAAGGAGTTGGTGCAAGCACCATAAGTAGATACATGTAGCGCCTGCGTCGCGAGACTGAAAACAAGAACGCACAGAGGAATGCCCAGATGAAGTAGTAGCTCACGGCTACATCAACAATGGCGGACACTACCACGCTGGTAAAGAGTAGCAGGAGAGCTGTAGCCGAGTAGAAACTGCCGTTCTTAGAGAAGGGGAGGCGCATAACGACTTGCAGCGTTAGACTGAAGAGAAAAACTGCGCCTAGAATTTTCATAAAGAAAAACCCAACAGGATAGTAAGCCCAAAACTCAGGGAACGCGCGGACCTCAAGGAGCTGCCGTATGATCAGGGTCGTTAGGAAGAGAAAAGCAAAGCAGACAACGGCAAACCCTGGAATATTCCATATGTTGCGGGCAATAGTGTTTCGGTAGCGTCGGGTGCGGGCGCGGGCAATGAAGCCGTACAGCAACGTTAACCCCATGACCACAAATATCGATGCCACATGAAAGGCTTCGTCAAGAGAGAAATATCCGTTCTGCGTCCGAAAAAACAGGTAGTTTCGGTCCCACGCTGCAGGCAGCCCATCTGCATGCTGACTTAGAAAACTGTCTACAGTGCTTTCAAAGCGTCTGCCGAAACGACCTACAGAAATTGGGAGGGTTAAATCGGAGCCGCTGTGCGTTAACGTGAGTGCCGGAATACCTGCATCAAAATAGGGTTGAATAAGGACACCCTTGGGGCCAAGCCCTATTCTTTGAAGTTGTAGCAAAGCTGTTGGTACGCTCCAGGTGAGTCCCCCCATGCTTAAGGCCTCGGCGGTACCCTCCATTAGCCATAGCGGTGCTAATGAACCCCGGGCACCTGCATGCAGATGTAGCGGTAATCGAGCTTCTCCCAAATCAAGATACAACAAGGCGACCGGCTCCCCTGGAAGATACTGCGAAAGAACCAGCCGCGAACCTCCAGACTCAAGCCTACCATGCTCGGATCCAAGGAATAGAAAGCGCAAGCTCAGTTCGGGGGTGGTTTCGCTGTAATGTTGAAGAAGCGCAAGCGCTGCCGTTATCCCAAGATTGCCAGCAACCGAATTTTTGGCGGATTCAAGGTTCGCACTGGGGCTGGATGCGGAATCCTGGGCTTGATCAAGGGCAGCGGCAATCCAGACGGTGTCTTCGCGCTTACCGGGAATATCAATACTAAGTACCTTCGAAAAAGAGTGCCCATTTCGGAAGCTGGAAAAGTCGTATTGTTCAACGTCTAAGGAGTATGTAACCGCAAACTCTTGGATATACTCAACGAGGGCACGCTCACCTTCAGACGCTTCGATACGGGGTGTGAAACTTTCTACATCGGCATAAATTGACTCCCACGGTGTCGGGGATTCCGCCGTTAGGTACTGTGAAAAGAGTACAAAAATTGTTACACTAAAAAATATGCGAAAATAACGGCTGTGCATTCCGTCGTCAGAATAGGAATATGTGCATCGTTTGGTCAAGCGCCGTTGGAAGCGAGGAAAAACATGGAGTTACTCCAGGCAATTCAGAAACGTGTTAGCGTACGGGATTTCGCCGACCAAGAGGTGGAGTCAGAATCGCTTGAGCGAATCCTCGAAGCAGGGCGTCAGGCACCGTCGGCTAAAAATCGTCAAGCATGGCGTTATGTGGTAGTTCGTAATGCCGCAATGAGAAAGGAACTTGAGAACGCAAGTTTTGGTCAAGAGTGGGTTGGGCGCGCACCGGTAGTCATTGCGTTGTGCACAACAAACATCGAGTACAAAATGCCGAACGGGCAGCTTTCGTATCCCGTGGATCTTGGCATCGCCTCAGCCTTTATGATGCTGCAAGCCGCAGAGGAAGATCTTGGTTCTTGCTGCATCACAACCTTCAGGGAACAAGATGTTAAGTCTTTGCTTTCGGTGCCTTACTCAATGCGTGTAGTTATGCTGTTGCTTGTTGGACATGCAGCAACTCACCCTGAGGGTGATCAGCGTCTTAGCATGAACCGAATCGTGGCGTACGAGCATTGGTAAGCACGGTTTTGGCTGTGAGGCTTCGTTACCGCTACCGTTCATAGCGCAAGGAGGCACGTATTGTTTCGCGCTCCAGTGCTAGATCAATAAGCTGCGAAATGAGTTCCGGGTACGCAAGTCCGGCTGCTGAGCACATGCGCGGAAACATGCTTATGCGGGTGAAGCCGGGAATTGTATTGATCTCATTAACAACCAACTCTTGTGTATCTTGAATAACAAATAAATCAACCCTTGCCATTCCTTCACAGGCCGCCGCGCTATAGGCCGCCACGGCAATCGCGCGCGCTTTTTCCATGACCCCAGAGTCAAGTCGAGCCGGTACCATGAGTTGAGCTCCTTCGGGATCAAGATACTTGGCGTCATAGTCGTAGAATTCATGGTTGGGAACTACCTCACCCGGCGGGTAGGCGTAAGGCTCACCGTTTCCAATGACCGAGATTTCAATCTCGCGCACAGGTTGAGCAGGTTCAATGAGGACTTTGGTGTCGTACTTCAAAGCGTTCTGCACGGCAGGCTCGATTTCCTCTGCCGAGTGCGTTTTGCTAATACCAACCGAGCTACCGGTTCGCGCGGGTTTAACAAAAAGCATCGGCCCAAATGTCTCAACGCAGCGTGTTACGAAAGCTTGACGTTTGGAGACTGAACTGAGCTCGACGGCCGATGCGGTCAGGCTCTCGAGGGTTGGGATACCATGCGCGCGCCAAAGTTGCTTGACCAGGTCCTTATCCATTCCGACCGAACTACCCAGAACTCCAGCACCAACGTAGGGGAGTTCGACAACCTCAAGCAGCCCCTGCACCGTGCCATCCTCGCCCAGCGAGCCATGAAGTACCGGAAAAACCACATCGATTTGTAACTGCTCCTGACTACAGAACAGGCCGACACCGGGACGACATTCAACCCGTAAAGTAGGGTCTTCAACTATTTTCAAGGCAGTGTCCGGTTGTAAACCGGCTTCGTGAGTTTCTTGTGGCTGAAGATACCAGCAACCATCTTTCGCTACTCCCACAAGCACGGGGTCAAAGCGTCTTCGGTCCATATTGCGAAAAACCGAGGCTGCGGATTGCAAAGAGACCTCGTGTTCTCCGGATTTCCCTCCGTAGAGCAAGGCACAGCGTAAACTCATGCAACTTCTCCTTCACCACCGCAGCGGCGGTCTAAACTACCGCCGCTCTGGACTGGGCGATCTTTGATGCTATCTCGATCTCGTTCCATGGTTTTGGCCCATCGGCATAGATCATGCTTCCTTCATGGCCTTTCCCAAGCAGGAGAATAGTGTCATTTTTATTGGCAATCTCAACTGCAGTCTCAATGGCCGCCTGGCGGTCAACTACTCGTAAGAGCTGGCTTCCTTCCTTCCAGTCAGGACGTTCTGTGCGACAACCCGCAGCAATTTCTGAGATAATGAGGTCGGAGTCCTCACCCCGTGGATCTTCATCGGTTAAGATCACGATATCTGCAAAGCGGGCCGCAAGTTCACCTTGAATCGGGCGCTTACCACGGTCTCGTTCACCTGCTGAGCCAAAAACTACAATGAATCGACCTTTGGTGTACTCTTTTATCATAGGAAGCACCTTTGCAAAGGAGCCGGGAGTGTGCGCGTAATCTACTATGAGGTTAAAGGAGCCGTCGGTAGGAATCGACGTCATCCGACCGGCAACTGATTGCAGGTTCTCAAGGTGTGGAACAAGTTCAGGAACCGGTATCTTTAGCAGTCGGGAAACGCCCAGGACCGCCGCCAAAGCGTTGTCAATATTGAAGTCTCCTACGAGTGGAAGTCGTACCGCGTGCGAGCTCTTAGACTGTTTGTCGAGCAAGGTGAAGCTACTGCCGTTCATATCGGAAGTATTCTTCTCTACGCGAACATCCGCGTCGGAGACGCCCATGCCAGAATAGTATGCGCACGGAACCGGAGACAATTGCGAAAAGTATCGCGATGCTTCATCGTCCGCATTGAGAATTGCCGCACTGCTCGGGGTCCCGCTTAAAGCTCGAAAAAGATTACCTTTGTCACTACGGTACTGCTCCATGCTTCCATGAAACTCAAGGTGTTCATGGCTTAAATTCGTGAAGACGCCCATTTGAAAGCGCACATTGGCCAAGCGCGAGGTGCGCTCCGAGAGACCATGAGAGGTCGCCTCAAGCACGGCATAACTCTTGCCTGCGGCTAGCATCTCCGCTAAAGCGGCCTGTATCTCGGGCGCTTCCGGTGTGGACTGTCGCAATGGATTTTTGCTTGTAGTACCGGTTGTATGCATTGAGACGGTCGATACAAAACCGGATGCAGCCCCAACCGCCTCAAGCAACTGGTGAATGAAGTACACCGTACTGCTTTTGCCGTCGGTGCCGGTTACACCTACGACCTGGATTTTATGTGAAGGGTTGCCGTGATATGCGGATGCAATATGAGAGAGGGCGGGGCGGGATTCCGCGACCTGAAGGGCGACCGGTGCCTTAGAAACATTGGCCGCCGGGTCAGAGTACAACACCGCCGCCGCGCCGCGCTTGACGGCCTCGCCAATGAAGGTGTGACCGTCTACGTGGTCGCCAGGAATAGCTACGAACAGAGTTCCTCGTGTTACCTTACGGGAATCGTAGGCTACCTGTTTAATTACCGGATCGGCATTGCCATGACGGGATAGAAGATCTATCCCGTCAATGAGCTGTGATAACGGCTTATACACCATATCTGATTACTTACCTCGCTCAAGCCGCGGCCTTACTGCCCAAGTTCGCGGTGCAGAAACCTAAAGTAGTCTGAGTCGGTGCTGAGTGTCTTGCGCAGATTCGGCAAGGTTTCCCTATACGACTCAATTGAGCGCCAGAACTGAAAGAACTCAGGATCCGACTGATATGCGGCCGTGTATATAGCGGCGGCCTCTGCATCGGCGTCACCGCGAATGCGTTCGGCTTCTTCATAGGCCCCGGAAAGGATCGTCCGACGTTCCTGGTCAAGCTGGCCAAGGATTTCCTCTTTTCGGCCTTCGCCGGTTGAACGGAAGAACTGGGCCTCACGGTTGCGTTCCGAGACCATCCGGTCGTAGACACTTTCGGTAAGGTCGTCGGAGTAGCGAATTTGACGGATGACAATGTCAATGAGCTCAACGCCAAAGTCCTCGGTGGTCGCGGCGGCGCTGTCGAACATTTCGTTCGAGAGAGCACGCCGACCATCCTCAATATCCGGGAAGTCGGTGCCCATTTCAAGCTCCTCAAGTTCTTCGAACTCGCTGAGGTCCTCGGCCTCGGCCTCACCCCCAATGGCGACAATGTCTCGCTCAATTTCTTGGATTAGGTTCGAGTTGCGCACAGCCTCGACCAGTGGGTTGTCGGCAACAATGGTGCGCACCGCGCTCTCAATGACATCGTCAAGACGAGCATACCCGGACTGCAGCGTTGTGACCGACTCATAAAAGCGGGAAGGATCCGACACCTTCCAACGTGCGGTAGTGTCAATCCAGATAAACTGGCCTTCCGAGGTAGGAATTCGGCGTGGGTCCCCATCCCAGCTGAGCAAGCGGCGGGGATAGCGGACGACGTTGTCTATGACCGGCATCTTGAACTTAAGCCCTGCGGTGGTCTCGGTTGTGACGATCTCACCGAAACGGGTTACAACTGCCTGCTCCCCCTCGTCAATGACGTAGAGCGGCCCTAGCATGAAAAATACGACGGCAAGGACAACAACAACGGTGCCGACGCTTATAAGTTTTCGCATCACTGTGAACCTCCTTGCAGATTCAAGAGCGGCAGGAAGTTTTCGAGTTCCCGATCGATCAGTAAGGTACCGTCCTCATCCGCAAATAGGTCTTCCATCATTTCAATGTAGAGACGTGTTCGCGTAGTTGCCGGCGCATCGGCGTACTCACTGAGAACTGCTTCAAAACGGGCAGCATCACCCCTCGAGCGGTTAACCCGCTCGGTGGCGTATCCTCCGGCTTCCTGCACCAAGCGTTGAGCTTGCCCGCGGGTTCGGGGAATTTCACGGTTGTACTGTTCACGGCCCTCGTTGATCAGCCGGTTCATGTCCTGCACCGCGCGGTTGACGTCCTCAAAGGCGTCCTGCACACGGCCGGCGGGAGGGACAATGTTTTGCAGCCGGACCTGCATAATTCGTACGCCAAGGTCGTAACTCTCTAAAATATTGTTGGTCCTCTCAAGTGCCTGAACCTCAATTTGGCTACGCTCACTTCCTATGACGTCCAGTATCGCTCGGTCACCGACAAGTTCGTTTACCACAGACTGAGAGATATCACGGATTGTTTTGGTTTGATCCTGCACTTCAAATAGCCACTTCACTGGATCATCTATGCGAAACTGAATGATCCATTCAACATCAACGATGTTTAAATCACCGGTCAGCATTATGGACTCTTCCGGGTAGTCGCGGTCTTCACGCTGAGATTGTACACCCGGTACTGAGGTGCGAAAGCCAAAGCTTGCGTTCTGCAGCACCTGGGTAGGTACGTTAGATGCGGTCTCGATACCGAACGGTAGCTTAAACTGCAGGCCTGGCCCCACGGTACGATTATACTTACCAAGCAGCAGCACAACGCTCTGCTCGGTTTGGTCAACAACAAAAACACTGGTCGTTGCGACACCGATAACAGCAATTACAATCAGAGCTAACAGTATGAGTTTAGGTTTGATTGTGAACGGCAGCTTCGGCGGCGTCACATTTCGTTCAGACATTCCGCCTCCTTATAGAACTCAGCATATAGCCTACTTCCTTGCCCGCCGGACGTCAAGCGTTACGGTTCAGGGAATTGGTAGCAGGGTGCGGCTCATCTTGACAGTTGATTTGCCCAATCCTATAGTGAGGCGTTATGAATAAACGCCGCCTGATTACCTCTGCACTACCGTACGTCAACAATATTCCCCATCTCGGGAACCTCATTCAGGTCCTCTCGGCCGACGTATTTGCCCGCTTTTGTCGGTTACGGGGCTACGAGACCCTCTACGTCTGTGGTACCGACGAGTATGGCACGGCAACCGAGACACGCGCCCGCGAGGAGGGTATAACGCCACAAGAGCTGTGTACCAGGTATTTTGAGGTGCATGATGAGATTTACCGGTGGTTTCAGATCTCGTTCGACAAGTTTGGTCGCACATCTACGCCTGAGCACACCCGGATTACCCAGGATATTTTCCTCAAGCTCCACAAGAACGGGTATATCACCTCTCATACCATTGAGCAGTTGTACTCCGAGGCTTCGGACATGTTTCTTGCAGACCGCTACGTCCGCGGCACCTGTCCACATTGTGGTTATGAAGATGCACGCGGTGATCAGTGCGAGCACTGTGGAAAGTTGCTTGATCCGGCCGACCTCATCAGTCCTCGCAGCCTGGTTGATAACTCGACTCCGGTCATGCGGGAGACCGAACATTTATACATCGACCTGCCGAAAATTTTGCCGGTCTTACAGGAGTGGATGAAGGATGCGGCCGACCGTGCTGGCTGGTCGCGGAATGCTATGCAAATGACCAATGCCTGGATTAGGGACGGGCTCAAGGAGCGGGGCATTACGCGAGACCTTAAATGGGGTATTCCGGTACCGCTGGAGGGGTATGAGACCAAGGTGTTCTACGTGTGGTTTGACGCACCTATAGGATATATCTCAATTACAGCAACGCTACGCGAGGACTGGGAGAGTTGGTGGAAGAACCCGGAGAACGTCGAACTGTTCCAGTTTATTGGTAAAGACAACATCCCATTTCACACCGTGATTTTCCCCTGTTCTTTGCTTGGCAGCGGCGATAACTGGACTATGCTCCACCACATGTCGGCTACAGAGTATTTGAACTATGAAAGCGGGCAGTTTTCCAAGAGCCGCGGTGTAGGGGTTTTTGGGAATGATGCGCGGGACACAGGAATTCCTGCCGATGTTTGGCGGTTCTATCTTTTTTATAATAGGCCCGAGTCGTCAGATTTCACTTTTACCTGGAAAGACTTTCAAGAGAAGACCAATGGAGAGCTCATAGGCAACCTGGGAAATTTGGTGAATCGCACACTAACCTTTATCACGAGGTTTTATGAAGGCAGAGTTCTACCGGCGGCAATCGCCGACGAGTTCTGGAGGCCTATAGGCGCGGCGCAGGCCGATATCACTACCCAGCTTGAAAATGCACATCTACGTGATGCATTTCGAAAGATTTTTGAGTTGTCCAGTTACGGCAACCGAACTTTTCAGGCCGCCGAACCCTGGAAAACCCGCGACAGCGATCCTGTGGGTACGCATCAACTGCTTTCCAATCTGGTGTACCTCATTAGAGATCTTGCTGTTCTTTGTTCGCCATATATTCCTGCCACCTCGGAGCGCATGTGCGGTTTCCTGGGAATAGAACTGCCGGACTGGAAAGCTTTAGGGAGTGCTGAAGGCATAACGCACGTTGGTAGCGCTGCTATTCTTTTTGAGAAGTTGGAGGATGAACGCATTAGTGAATTACAAGCCCGATTTAGTGGAACACAGGCCGAACGAGCCGCGCGCGACTCTGCTGAGGCTGCCGCGACCTC
>CAZQIK010000022.1:0-10259 GCA_964593085.1 uncultured Spirochaeta sp. | reverse complement strand
TGGGCGAGTTCATCGACCACGGTTGGTGCCGGAGCGGGAGCCACGGTTGGTGCTTCGGCCGAAGCCGGAAGGTCGTCTGCAACGGCGAGTTGCGGAACAAGCAGCGTGATACCAAACAGCGCCGCCTTTAGAATACCGGATGCTTTCATGCATTCCTCCATGTGGAATTGATGATGCAGAGTAGTCCCGTTCAGCACCGGGCGGTATCGGACCAATGTCGTATTTGGGGCTTTGAGCTACTAGAACATGTGTCGTAGTGGGTGTGTTTGTGAGAAAACCGGAGCGATTTCGGGGTCGGCGGCCGGTTGACTAGGCCTGAAGCATCCGCAGGAGCTCTACCCTGCTCCCGGCACCAACCTTCTGGTAGAGATTGTAGATGTGGGTGCGTACGGTTGCCGGGGAGATATGTAACGCGGCCGCAATCTCTTTGTTACTCAGCCCCTGGCCAATCATCCCGGCAATCTCTACCTCTCGTGGCGAAAGGCCCAAGGCCCGGACGCGCTCCCCCGGAATATTCGGCAGCAGCGACTCGAACTCACCGCGCGGCCGGAACAGCTGAACTGCGGCACTCATCGATACCACGTTCCATGAGAAGTACAGGAGGTACTCAAGAGTGATGTACTCAGCCCACCAGTATTCCATGCCTCGAACAAAGTACTCAGCAACGCCAGCAATCGCGAAAACGATGGAGATCGTGCCGTACGACTTGAACAGCGGGTGGAGCACTCGTGGTTCTGACGGCGTCACCGGTCCACGCATCACCAAGCCGAAGGCGGCCATGGCAAGAGCGGCAAGCACCTGAGTACCGATGTGCCATGCTTCCGGTATAGCTGCCGCAGGTACCGTCCCAATCACCACGATATTCGCCAAACCCTTGAGGATAACCAAGAGTATCAAGACCTGAGCAACGTGGGAGACGCTGTAGCGCGTGCGAGATTCCGGAGAGACTCTGCGGCAGATTACAAGCACAGTAACCCAGACCCCCACATTGACCGCCATGATGAGCGCAAGCAGGCCAGCCTCAAGCGCGGGGTGAGCGGCGCCGTCTTGAATCCTTTCCAGGTACAGAAGGATCAGCCCGGTGCCTGCCAGAAAGAAGAACTGAAAAAGGAGGATAGGCTTGAGGATACGACTGCGAACTCGGAGATCCAACAAAAAAAGAGCGGCTCCTCCCATGAACCCGGTGGAGAAGAACACCACGTAGAGGACCATAATAGCCTGTCTCATCCCGCCTGCACCCCCGGAAGGATTCTACCGGGTTATCCCACGAGGGTCATCCCAGCTCTCTGCGGCATTTGGTCACACGACGGTGTCGCCGACGCGGTGAAACTCGTCTTCAACAATGTTTAGAGCCTGCACTGCCGCTGGGCAAAACTGAGTGCCCGATCCATCACGGATAATGCGCATTGTTTCATCGTGCGAGAATGGTGGCTTGTACACCCGCTTGGACCGTAGTGCATCGTATACATCGGCAACCGCCATAATTCGAGCTTCCAAGGGGATCTCATCTCCCACAAGTCCGTCCGGGTAGCCTTGGCCGTCCCACCGTTCGTGATGCGAACGGGTAATTGTGTGACCTATTGCCAGGAACCTGTTGTTCTTATAGGCGATAGAGACTTCTGCCAGGGTCTCCGCACCGACTGCTGAGTGAGTTTTCATAATTTCAAACTCAGCAGGGTCCAGCTTACCCGGCTTGAGAAGCACTCGGTCGGGAATAGATACCTTTCCGATATCATGCAGTGGGGCCGCATGAAAGAGGTTTGTGACAAATCCAGTGTCTATGGTCCCGCTAAAGAAAGGGGCGGTCCGCAGGCCCTCCGCCAGCAGCTGGGTGTAGAGTTGAACGCGCTCAAGGTGTTTTCCCGTATCGTTATCACGGTGCTCCGCAAGTTTGGCAAGAGCAACAATCGTTGAGAGCTGTGCGGAGTATACTTCCTCCACTTTTTCAGCAACCATTTTTTCTAAGTTCTCATTTTGGTGTTGCAGCGTTGACTGGAGCCGTGCCAGCTTTAAATGAGTGCCGACCCGTGCTTTTACCTCCGCTGCGTGAAATGGTTTGGTGATGTAGTCTACACCGCCAGCTTCAAAGGCCTTGACCTTCTCCTCCGACTCAGCGTTTGCACTAATAAACAGCACCGGTATCTCACGAAGTTCTTCTGTCGATTTAAGATGACTACATACTTCATAGCCGTTCATTTCTGGCATATTCACATCAAGCAATACGATGTCCGGCGGGTTCTCCCGTGCCGCATCTAATGCAGCTGCCCCGCGGGTGTATGTGCTCACCGTGTAGTGGCTTGACGTTAATAACAGATCAAGCAATTTCAAATTCGTTGGTGTGTCGTCAACAACCATCACGGCCGCGGGGTTTGCTGCATCAACTGCCATTGTACCCATTCCTTTGTGAAGAAAACTGCTGCGCTTCTCCTGCGCTCACTCCATTATCCCAGTTATCTTAGCCTTGAGGCAGCTCAACCCAGAAGGTGCTCCCTGCGTCGGGGGAACTCGTAAAACCTATAATACCACCCATTTGCTCCACAAGCCGTTTGCTCATTGCAAGGCCGACTCCAGAGCCAGCTTCTGTGCCCGCTTCCTTGCCGAGACGGTCAAACGACTGAAATAACTCACCCTGTTTCTCTGCAGGGATGCCGTACCCGTTGTCGGTGACAGTAAAACGCACACGGTCGGCCACGGGTGCAACGGTAATTTCTACATTCCCAGACTCGCGGTTGTATTTTACTGCGTTAGATAAAAAATTGCCAAGGATGTCAACAAGGCGGGCATGATCCGCGAGTACGGTTAGCGTGGGCGCTTGATCAAGGCAGGTTGCTATCTCAATGTTACGCTCCCTGGCAAGCGGTAACGCCCGCTCGACACTCTCAAATACCGCGAGCTCACATGAAAGCTTCTCCAGCGAAAGTCTACCCTCGCCAGTTTCAATTCTGGCAAATTCCAGGATCTGGTTAATGAGCGATACCAGGCTGCCGCCCGAGACGAGAATCTCTTTCACCAAGTCAGCGTGATCTGCGTGCAGCGCGGGATCCATTTCCAGCACCTGAGCAAAGCCCATAATTGCGTTGAGCGGTGTGCGCAGTTCGTGACTTACGCTGGACAAAAATCGTGTCTTGGCCTCGTTTGCCCGCTGGGCCACATCGCGGTCCTGCTCGAGCTGTTGTTGCTTTTTCCGTTCCGATACGTCCTGGTAGGTGCCAATCATATACGCTGGTTGTCCCGCTTCATTGTATACAATGTTGGCGGCATACGATACGGGAAACATTGAGCCGTCCAGGCGCAGTGCTTCGATCTCGCCGGAGTGAAACCCCGTTCGTAAGAGCTCCTCAATTCTGTGGCCCGCCAACGAAGGATCGGCAAAGAGCGTCTCGGCATGCTTGCCAATCAGCTCTTCCATATCGTGCGCACCCCACATGCGACGGAACGCCGCGTTTGCATAACTGATACGACCATCGGCGGGAGCGATGACAATGCCGGTGATCGAGTTGTCCATTGCCTGCTTTTTAACTCGCAGATCCTCCTGCAGGGCATGAAACTCCGTAATATCCCTGTCTGATCCACGATATCCTAAAAGCACACCCTCTTCGTCGTACAGAGGTTCCCCGTTTGTCGCTACCCAGATCACGTCCCCGGAGCTTGTTTCCTCCGGATGGATCAACTCTTGAAACCGCTCTCCCTTGCGCATAATCGCAAGCGCCTCCTCGCGGAAGCGTTCGCGCCCCGCCACAGGGTGCGCGTCGTAAAAATGGACCGACCCTACCACATCTTCCGGTCGGTAGCCGAGCATCATCTCGAAGTATCCGCTGACGTAGGTAATCAGCCCGTCGCGGTCTACTTCCCACACAAACGTCTTGTTGTTGCGGGCCACCTGATCAAAGCGGTTTTCGCTTTCGCGGAGCGCGCGTTCACGTTCCTTTGCCTCGGACATATCCAGAAAGGTTGCTAGCATGTTCACGATGTTACCGGTCGCGTCACGGACAGCCCCGGCCGAGACGATTGTAGGAAAGGTGGAGCCGTCCCGGCGCAGGGAGAGAATCTCTCCCGCCCAGTGATTTTGATTCTGTATTGCTTCGACTACCGCTTCCACGTCTGCAGGGTCAGCATGGAATTCGAATACTTTTTTCCCGAGCACTGCTTCATCGGAGTCCTCCCGCCAAAGCGCAAGGAACGCCTGGTTAACGTAGGTTACCGTAGCACTGGGATCGGTGATTGCAACCGCTGCGCCGGTCTCAACAGCTAGCGACTTGATCTCTAATTGTCGTTTAGTTTTTTGCTCTTCGGAGACATCCTCAAGGTAGCCCAACACGCCCACAATTTGTCCGTGTTCGTCGCGGTAGGGCACCTTTACCGTTCGAGTAACGCAGTCCCAGTTTTGCTCCACACACTCTCTCAGATACGTCTTTGCTACACCGCTTTGTAGCACCTCCTGATCCTGACGGCAAAACAGTTCCGCTAGAGACGGTGGATGTATATCCGGGTCGTGTTTGCCAAGTATGCTCTCTGACCGAAGCCCAAGCATGTTCGCAAAGAGCTCGTTGCAATAGACGTACCGCGAGTCGCGGTCCTTCACAAAAAACGGGTGCGGCATGTTTTTCAGCAGTTGCTCCGCTCCGAAATCTGGCGTTGTGTTCTTTGTAGTCCTGTGCATAAACTTACTGTGATTTTCCCAGGGACGGGATCTTCATGGATGTTAGCTCGTTCAGCGTTTCCACAAGAAATTTTACATCAATAGGCTTGGTGATGTAAGCGGAAAAGCCCGCCTCCAGACCACGCTCGGCCGCGCTTTCCATTGCGTCGGCACTCAGCGCTATTACCGGCACCTCTGCACCCCACGTAGAAGCTCGTATGCTACGAAGCACCTCAAACCCGTCAATACCCGGCAGATTGATATCTGCCAGAACCGCAGATGGACGGTGCAGATCGGCTATCTCCAACCCCAGAGAGCCGGTGTGCGCGGTTATGAGCTCGTAGCCGCCATGTCGCGCAAGGACAGTTTCCATGAGCCGGACACTTGCTGGATTATCCTCAATATACAGAACCGTCACTTCGCCAGCCGCAGCGGCACCACCTCCGCGTTGAGCGCCCGGCGCGGGCCGTTCCGGCTCTAGACACAGCGTTTCAGTTCTGGGTAGCTTAACCCAGAAGGTACTGCCTGCACCAGGGACGCTTTTGGCACCAATTGTCCCGTCCATGAGCGTTACCAGCCGCTTACTGAGGGCAAGCCCGATACCCGATCCCTCAATTTCACCGCTTTCCTGCCCAAGACGGCTAAACTGCGTAAAGAGCTCTGCTTGTTTTTCCTCGGGAATCCCACTGCCGGTATCATTGACCGAAATGCACACCGCCTCGCCCTCTCGCCCCAGGGTCAGCGTTACGCTTCCCTCCGGAGAGTTGTACTTCACCGCGTTGGACAGCAGGTTGAGCAAAACTTGCTTCAGGCGAACACGGTCAGCAATGACGCACAGCTCTTCATACGGACCGGAGACAATGCGTATTCCATGCTTCTCTGCAAAGGGCTCAATGAGGCTCACCGTTTCCGCAATGAGCTCGGGGCAGAACACGGCCTCCAACGACAAGTCTACACGTCCACTGTCAATGCGCGCTAGGTCAAGCACCTCGTTTACCAGGTCGAGCAGGTGTTTGCCCGCAGAGACTATTTCCTGGCTAAAATCGGCATGATGCGGGGCCAGCTCCGGGTCGCTCTCAAGCAACTGTCCAAAGCCAAGAATCCCATTCAACGGAGTACGCAATTCATGACTCATGGAGGAGATGAACTCGTTTTTCGCCTGGTTAGCTTTCTCTGCAGCCTCACGGGCGGCCTCGGCCTCAGCTCGGAGCGAAAGCATTTCCTGTTCGGCCTCGACTCTGGATAGTGCATTGGAAAATATCTGCGCCAAAATTGTGAGTCCCTCAATTTCGTTGTTGGTCCAGTACCGATACTCGACCACGTTGTCAAAATGCAGGATACCGAATAATCGCTTTTCATTGTAGATCGGGAGAAAGAGAGCGGACTTGATAGTCAGGGTTTGCAGAATTGACAGCTCCGCGGCCGCTTCCGGGGGCATTTCCTCTACTCGTGGTAGATGAATCACAGAGCGTTCATCAACAAGTTTTTGTCGCAACCAGGCAGCCTGTAAAAGGGGGAACCGGTCCAACTCCATCTCTTTGAGCTCAATCCCCGGCCTATTCCATATGTTGGTATTGCTGACCGTGGAGTTATCCATAGAAAGGAGCAAAACTCTGACCCTATCGACAGAAAAGTAGCTACCGATAGCGTCAAGAGCGTTATTAATTTTCTCATTAATGCTGGAGCTGCCCGCGCCAATGAAATCAGTAGCTATCCCCGCAAGAGTCTTTTGGAGCTCCTGTTGCCGTTGAATTTCTTCTTCGCCACGCTTGCGTAGACTAATATCCTGCACAACACCAAACATGTGGTCCGGCTCTGACTGCTCGTCGTAGGTCACGTTGCCTTTCTCGAGCAACCACCGTACCGTTCCGTTTGCCCGGAAACAGCGGTGTTCCACACGATAGGGTTCGCCTGTTTCAAGGCAACGCCGGATTGCCTCTTCCACCTGCGGTCGGTCTTCCGGATGCACCACGTTGATGAAGCCTTCGCGGTTGGTGCGCATCTCACCACCGAGAGCGCCATAGAGTTCGGCCGTTTTTTTCGACCAGAAGACATCGCCGGTGCGCAGATCCCAATCCCAAGTCCCCACGCGTCCGTACTCTTGACTCATGCGCAAACGCCGTTCGTTGTCTCTCAACGGCTCTTGCATCGCGTGGAAGCTGATCATATTACCGAGACGGTTCGATATTGCCGATAGTAGACAGACGTCCTCGTTCAGGAACGGGCCGGTATCAGCCTGCGGCTGTTCAGAGAGATACGCCACCGTTAGGGTGGCACCACCCGTCCCAGCGGCTCGGATATCTTGTTCTATCTGCCACGCTGTCTCACGGAAACCAGTCGAAGCGTAGTGGCGGCCGTCAATCACCAGCCGCGCGCCGCACTGATCAGGAAAGCGGAATCCCAAGGGAACAAGCTCCACGGCACGCTGCAAAAACTCTTCCTGCGAAAGCCCTTCTGCATAGGCGTCCCAAAAAGCATCGGAAAGCTTGCCCATGATTGCGTGTACCATATGTGTGGAGCTTGTTGCCCCGTTGCTGTTAGCACCCATCATCGTTTGCCCTCGCGTACGATTGTTTATTAGCCAGGTCCGGCTAAAGATCGTTCCATCTCGTACTTGGGGTCAAGCGTTAGTCACATGATTGTGCGGAACTCCGGGGCGCTACTTGTCCGAGGTCAGGGCAAATCCACGCATAAACTGCTCTTGCAGTGCAATAAAGATCACCAAGGGCGGGATAATAGAGACCAAAGCTCCTGCCATTACCTGCCCCCAGTACACGCCTTCCCCTACACCAATAATGAGGTTGAGCCCCACCTGTACCACCTGCCGCGACTCGTCACGAATGATCACGCGAGGCCAGAGGTACTGGTCCCAGACGTATACAAACTGAATAACCGCCAAGGCACCGATAGTGTTGGAACTCATGGGCACCAGCACCCGAAACAGGAAGCTCCACGGTCCGGCGCCGTCAATACGGGCAGCGTCACCCAGGTCGCGAGGAATTGAGAGAAAATGCTGCCGAAAGAGGAAGATCCCAGTAGCGCTCGCCATAAACGGCACAATAATAGAACTGTAGCGGTTGGTCCAACCAAGCCCAAAAGTAACAGGTTCAAATAGAACTCGCCGAGGGTTGAGAAACCAGCGGAAAAACTCACCAAGAGAGTCGGGCGGCTGCAGCGAGATCATATCAAACAGTCCTACAATCAGCACCTCGGTAGGCATTAATAAGGTGAACAGAATAAACCCAAAGATGAAGCCTTTAAAGCGGACATTGAAGAAGACGAGTACCATTGCAGCCAAGATCGACAGAACCGTCTTACCCAGCGTGACGGCAGTAGCTATCCACAGGGAGTTGGCAATATAGCGCCCAAGATTCTGGTCGATCCAGACAATTTCCAGGTTGCGAAAAAACTCCGTTCCCGGCATAAGACTGGGCGAGAGTACGGCTCCACGAGTTTGGGTGGCCTTGATCACAGCAAAGAGGATTGGTGCCGCGATAATGAGAACTGCTATGGATAGCACGATGTGTCGCCAGAACGCGTTTTTCTTTGTGCGCATGTCAGCCTCCCTCGTAATGGACGCCGCTGCGTCCCAGCCGGAATTGAGCCAAAGTGACCGAGACTGCCAGTGCCATGAGAACAACCCCTTGTGCGGCAGCAATGCCCATGTTACTGCTGCCTCCGAAGCCGTCGCGGAAGATCTTAATGATGAGGGTCGTAGTAACACCGGTGTTGTTCGCTATTCCACGACCCACCGGCCCGCCCGCAGTGAGAATGTCTATGAGGCCAAAGATGTTGAAGAAGCTGTAGGCCAGATTCGTAAAGACCAGGAAGAAGGTGGTAGGGCTAAGCATAGGGACGGTGATCTTGAGGAACCGGACGATGCCGCCAGCGCCGTCTATTTCCGCTGCTTCACTGAGGTTTGCCGGTACATTCTGCAGTGCCGCCAAGTAGAATACGATATTGTAGCCCAGATTTTTCCAGATAGCCGCCGCCACTGCCACGCCAAAGGCCAGCTGCGGATCGTCGAGCCAGCGCGGCTTGATGCCCAAAAGCGAGGAAAGCACCTGGTTGATTACCCCTACTTCGGGATTAAACATGAACAGAAAGATAGTTCCCGCAATAGCCGGCGAGAGTGCAAAGGGCCAGATCAGCATAATCCGATAAAACCGACCGCCTCGCATAGGATGCGACGCAATTGTCGCCAAGACCATGCCGATTGCGACACCCGGGCCGGTTACCAGCAATCCAAACGCAATCGTCTGTATCGTGGCCTGCCAAAACGCCGGGGCGCGTGAGCCGAGAAAGATCGACGCAAAGTTCTGCAAGCCAATAAATGACCGGGTCCCCAGAATGAGATTGCTCCGGTAGGTGCTCAGTACCAGAGACTGGATAACCGGATAGTACAGAAACATCACCAGAATGAGCAGTGTCGGGAAAAACAGGACCCAGCTGAGAACCGGATGACGGAATATGGGTCGATAGGTCACGATACCTCCATATACAAAGGACCCTTCGCACATTGGCAAAGGGTCCCGAATAAGTCTCGGCTCGATTACGTACGCTTCTCCAGCTTGGAACTACAGGTTGGAGTTGTATTCCTCGAGGCGGTCGTCGGCCAGGTTCTTGGCTTCTTCCATAGCTTCCTCTACGTCTGTACCCTGAAGCACCTTCTGAATTGCCTCCTCAATAATGGTACGTGTTTCCAGAAAGCTGCCCATGAGAGCTCCAGCTGTGGCGGAGTTGGGCTTGGTGTTTAGCAGTTGGTCAAACGCGGTAAAGGCATTTGGGTCTTCCTCAAACCAGCCTTCAGCTTCAAGCGCGTCCACAGAGGAGTTTCGCACGGGGTAGTATCCGGTCAGCTTATGCCAGGTAACCATGTTCTCGGTGTTGGTCATGAAGAGAACGAAGTCGCGCGCAGCCTCGAGTTCACGCGTAGGGTGGCCGTCAAGCAACCATACGCTAGCTCCACCAATTACTACACCGTTGCGCTCTACGCCATCGGCAATCGGCAGCAATCCTGTCCCAAGCTCAAATGAACCTTCAACAGCGCTACCAATGTTTCCAAGGTCGGCGGTTGACGTAACATGAAACATCGCCGCGCCCTCTTGGAAGATCGCGTCGCTCCCGCTCCAATCCTCGAGCCGACCTGTGTAGGTGTACATATCGTTTTTGTTGAGCTCATCGATCCAGTTCACGATGTTGTACGCAGCTTCACCGGTGAGGTTGACCTCGGTAGCCAGTCCGCCGCGGCCGTTATCGTTGTTAACGAGCATGGCACCCTGTTCGGCGATCCACTGCTCGAAGAACCAAGAGTGGAGGTTAAAGCCGATTTTGGCGCCCTCAACACCGGCGTCTCGAGCCTGCTCGAGCATGGCAATGACTTCGCCGTAGGTCTCGGGGGGATTCTCCGGATCCAGTCCGGCCTCTTCCATCTTATCTTTGTTGTAGTAGAGAATTGGAGATGAGCTATTGAAAGGAATTGAATAGATCTGTCCATCAATAGTGTAGTAGTTGAGAACGGGCTCGATGTAGTCATCGGCAGGAATGCCGCCAACCTCACCAACAGGTTTGAAGATACCGGAATCTACGGCAAGCTGACTTCCCACCTCAAAGAGCTGCA